>CALLVY010000446.1 GCA_938015925.1 uncultured Saprospiraceae bacterium | reverse complement strand
ATCATATACGGTAACAATTACTGATATGAATTCCTGCCCACATATTGTCAATATAGAAATTGATGAACCAGACCCATTGGTTGCTTTTGTCAGCCCTGTCAATACTAAAGATGCGAGTTGTAATGGAAGTGAAGATGGTGTTGTGGAAATAGCTTGGACCGGTGGAAATATTGGAGATCCTACCACTTATGAATGGACGGATAATGTATCGACCAATAATATTGCGACCAACTTAGCTGCTGGCCCCTATAGCATAACGGTAACTGATCGCAAAGGATGTAGCGCAGTGGTTCCTCATGTCGTTAGTAATCCTCCTCCAATTAGATTCACTCTTGCGGAAGTGGTATCTCCTCCTTGCTTTGGAGAAACAACGGTCATTCAAATCGACCAGGTTTTTGGTGGAGCTGGTGGCCCCTTCGACTTTTCGGTAGGTGGTGCTAAACGAGGAACAGATCAGGCGATTCGAATATTGGCTGGGGAAGTTACGGTAACTGTTTTTGATGCCGATGGTTGTACGGCAGATACCACTATACTTGTAACCCAACCTCCGGAAATTTTGGTCAATCTAGGACCAGAATTGGAAGAAATCGACTTAGGGTCAAGTATTGAAATTGATGCAAATATTTCTCCTCCTGGACTCCAATTGGATGAATTGTTTTGGTCTCCTAATGTGGCCCTTCAGTGTACAGATTTTATTGGCAACGATACTTCCTTGTGTAATGAAGTTAGGGTAAGTCCACTTACGACTACGGTTTATACGCTTTCTGCGGTTGATATAAATGGTTGTGAAGGCTCCAGTAGTATTACTATTGAAGTAGATAAAAATCGGAATGTATTTATCCCGAATGCTTTTTCTCCAAATGGAGATGGCTTCAATGATGAATTTAGAGTATTGGGTGGAGCGGGTGTTGACCGGGTCAATTCCATGCGCGTTTTTGATCGCTGGGGAGAATTGGTTTATCAAGCCTTAGATTTTGAGCCGAAGGAAGGAAGTGATGAATTTTGGAATGGGAGGTTTGGCAATACTGGAAAATTGATGAACCCTGGTGTTTATGTTTACCTGATTGATGTTTCCTTTATTGATGGCGTGACTTTACTTTATCGGGGAGATATTTCTGTGATTTATTAAGTCCTAAATCGAGGTTTATTTATCGTCCATTACTAAAAAAGGAGGATTAAAGTTGATCTTTAATCCTCCTTTTTATTCCGGAGTGATACAGTTCTTTTTAGCGCTTAATTAGTATTGGTATCCACCGGCATTTTAGGCAAGGCAACAAAAAAAGTAGCTCCCTTATCTACTTCCGATTCGATCCAAATCCTACCTCTCAAACGTTGAACAATTTTCAAACAAATCGACAAACCGATTCCCGTTCCTTCAAATTTTGCTCGAGAATGTAAGCGTTGAAAAATTACAAAAATTCGTTTTTGATATTCTGGAGCGATTCCAATTCCATTGTCCTTTACCGCTACAATAATTTCGTCTTCTCTTTCTTCCGTACTGATGTGAACAATCGATTGTGTTTCTGGTTTTTTAAATTTCAAGGCATTACTGATCAGGTTTTGAAACAACTGAATCAGTAAAGATTTTATAGAACGGACTACTGGCAATTGTGGAATATGGACTATCGCTTGGGTCTCCTCTATTCTAACCCGAAGATTGATCACCGCCAATTCTATCGCATCATTCAAGCGCACTTCCTCAAACTCTTCATCAGTTTTACCAATCGTTGCGTAACGGAGCAAGGCATCCAAAAGATTATTCATTCTATGGACTCCTTCACTTACAAAAGCATAATAGCTAGTGGAGTCTTCATCAAAAACATCTTTGTGCTTGCGGAAAATAAGTTGGGTATAACTTCCAATCATTCGCAGCGGCTCTTTCAAATCATGGGAAGCGACATAGGCAAACTGACGAAGTTCTTCATTGGCTTGTAGCAGCTGAGCATTTTGCTTGACGATCTGATCTTTCTGTTCGAGTAAGAGTCCTTGATACTGATTCTCTTTGGTCAATTGCTCAATCTCTTTTTGCTTTTCCTGGATGGCATATTTGATTTCCAAATCCATTACCTGGCGGTTCAATTGTTCTTTCGCAAATTTTTCCTGCGACTTGGAATAAACCAATTGATAGTCGAGTGCTTTCTCAAAATCTTTGAGTTCTTTATATATTCTGGCAAGTGATTGATAGCCACGAATTTCATTGGCTTCATCTTTCATGCGTTTTGCCGCGGCTATTCCCTGGCTGGTTAGAATAATGGCTTTTTCAAAATCTTTTTTCTGGAAATTAATATTCCCGAGATTAAGTAAGTTGATTTGGCGGCCATTGACATCTCCCATATCGGAGATGATCTTTTGAGCTTCATTGGCCATCACCAATGCCTCTTCAGTTTGGTTCATCGCAGTATTGGTTCTGCCTAATTGAGCCATTGCCAGAGCAATCATTTCTTTGTATTGGATTTTCTTTGCCAAATCCAAAGCTTCCGCGAAAGAGGCTTTGGCCTCCGGATAATTATCTATTCCAAAATAGATGTTCCCAACATTATTGATAACGATTGCTCGATTGCTGGTTTCAATCACATCACCGTAGTCGTTGAGCACCGTTTGGTATCTCGCAAGAGCTTCTTCATAATTGAAGAAATGTGCGTAGATCGTACCGATATTAATCAGACATTGTGCCGTGATATTTCGATAGTTAATGGATTTACTTTTATCCAAGGCTTCTAGAAAATACTGCATGGCTTTTTTATAATCTGCCAATACACCATAATAGATCGCCAGATTATTTAGGGCATGCAATTCTTTTTCCAAATCCTGTTTCTTGCGACTGATTTCCAGTAGCGGTTCGCAGTATTCCAACAGGCTAACATAATCTTGTTTCCTCAAACAAATTTGGGTCAACTGCAAATAGACTTCTGCCAAAAGTACTTCGTCCTGTTCTTCCAAGCCTTTAATTTGTTGAAGACATTTTTCTGCTAATACAGAAGCCTTATCAAAATTATTTTGCTGGATCAGCATTTGGCATTCCCCACACAAGGTCAGTATTTGACCTCGTAGATCCTTTTTTTCCTTGCTATAAGCCAAAGCCTGAGCATAGTATTTTTCTGCTTCAGAATAATCTTCTTGATATTGGTACGTATCTCCCAAAGCCAAAAGGATATCCATCGTTTGGCCATTATTGGCAGAAGATTCCTTGAGTTCTTGAGCGGTTTGGAGATAAGTCAAAGCTTTTCCGTGAATGGTTTTATCGCCCTGATATTTTGCAGAAGTATTATGATATTGTCCAAGAAGAAGGTTGGCCTGAATCATTCCTTCAATATCCTTTACTTCCCCTGAAAGCGTCAATATTTTTTGGGCTACCTCAATTGCTTGTGGTATGCTTCTACGGGTGTAGAACTCATTAGACTTTTCAATTAAAGAATGAATTTGTGTTGTACTCATAAATGATTATCGATCTGCAAAGTCATCATAAAAATCCTTAAAATCAAGGATTTGATAAATTTGGATGCTGCGGGTTTTCTTTTAGAAGCTATTGATCCTTTTTCCAATGCCCAAAATAACAGATTTCAAACTAAGCTCTAATTGAAAGCGCTCTCCTGTTCTTAAAAGGCATAAGATGCTATTTTATACGAAAAGATGCTGAATTGGGTGCAAATCCGATCCAGCATCTTTTATTCAAAATATTATAGAAAATTCTTGATTGCTATTTCTCTTAGGGACGGAAAAAAATAAATTCAACAATTTTGATTTTATTTACTTCGTGAACCTCCCTTTGGTCGGTTTACTTTAAGAACCTTCTTCACTACTTCCCTCTTCCACAACCGCTGGTGTTTTTTCTCCTGCTGCTGGTTTTTCTTTTTCTCTTTCTGCATCTACAAATCCAGTCAACTTCAATTTATAGGTAGTTGGCCTTGCGTTGGTAACGACAGTGATGGTAGGTAACATTCGCCCTAATTTCCCCTTACTATCGAAGACCACACCAATACTTCCTTCCTCTCCTGGTTTGATTGGAATAAACGGATAGGTTGGCTTGGTACACCCACAAGAAGCAGAGACATTGGTAATCAAAAGATCGGCATTTCCTTTATTGGTAAATTTAAATTTATGTTCTACTTTGTCTCCTTGCATAATGACGCCGTAATCAAAGGTATTGGATTTGAAAGCTATTTTCGGCCTTTTTTTAGGTTTTGGTTTAGGCTTGGGCTTTTCTTCTTCTACTTTTTCCGACTTGATTTCCTCTGTTTTCTCGGGTGCTTTTTCTTCCTTAGCAGCGACGGGTTCCGCAACTTTTGCAGGCGTTTCGGCTACCTCTTCTTTCACCGTTTCCTTTGCATCAGGGACGATAGCGGCAGAAGGCTTATCCTTAGGTGCATCCGGTTTACAAGCCATCAGCAAAAACAAGCCAAGAAAAAGGGGAATGGAATTTTTAATAATTTCAGTCATAAGAGTAATTTTTCAAAAATCAAATTTACGGAAAAGCATCGGTTTTAATGCTATTCTGAATCTTTTAAGCTGGGTACAAAAAAGGAGAAGTCCTTATTTTTTTCCTCAGCAATTAAAGGATTAATAAATTTAAGACGAAAAAAAAAGAATAGAGGTACGGAAGTAGAGAAAAGAATCTGGTTTTAATTTCGGGATCTAAGTCGAAGGTAGCAATTAGGAATTCTAGGCCCTAACAAGAAGAAAAGACCTTAAAGTCCACCTTCTTCTTTCTAAAAGAAAAGATAGATATCTATTTCAATAGTTTGGTAAAATCCACGAGAAAGCTAGTTTTTAGATCGAAAAACTTAGCGAATAATAGAAAAACTACCGACATCAACCCGCTCTTCGCCCTTGCATAAATGGCGGACTCGATAGAGCAATACTCCTGGATTCATTCGCTCGTTTTTAAAACTACCATCCCAACCTTCAAATGAATTATTGGTAGAAAAGACCTTACTCCCCCAGCGATCAAAGATTTCAAAAGACAATAGATTGTCAATCGCATTGGGATTACTAATCTGAAAAAAGTCATTCAATCCATCTCCATTAGGCGTAAAAGCTTTGGGCAAATAGATAATCGTACAATCCAATTGGTCGGGATCGACGATGGTAATTCTGATAGAATCATTGGCCTGGCATTCGTCTCCGGCCATGTCTACAAAGTAAGTTGTGTTTTCAGTTGGGAAAAGCTTGGCGTTTCCTACATTGACATCACTAACACCATTGCCGGGTGACCATTGAAAATCATCCGCACAAGTCTGAGTCAGGCTTATTTGAACGGTATCTCCCAAGAAGATCGTCGTATCCTTATTGGCAATTTGGTCAGGATTATGAAATAATTCATTAATGTCTTTTTGCTTCAGGACTCGACGATAGATAAACAATTCATCTAAGTTTCCAGAATATCTAGTTTCGCAAACCACACTAGCGGTTACCAAACCAATATTATTGGTCAAAGCAATGCGTTTGGACGCCGTTTTCTCATCCTTTAATACGCCATTTATATAAAGTCGCGTGGTTTGACCATCTCTGACCAAGACGACATGTTGCCAGCATCTATTGAAATCCAGTGCGGCTTTGACATTCCCATTTAGGTCTTCATCTTCACTCAAGGTAACCAAGACTACATTGGATACGGGATTGTAGTCGATAGCGAAAGCGTGAAATTCGGAGCAATCTTCGCGTTTGGAAAATATATTAACGATCCCTGCACTAAAAGCTGGTTTGATGTAAAAACTCATGGAAAAATCAGCCGTACTAAAAACGTTGGTCAAGCTATTGATAAAGATCAACTGATCGTTATCTCCATCAAAAAGCAGTGATCCTCCATCGTTTACAGAACAACCCGTAGGATCACATTTGATCTCGCCAGAGTTTGTAATGACAATATTACCAGAATTGGGAAGGATGGTGCTGGTGGTATCTATTAGCCCACAGTTATCAAAGGAATAATAGGCCTCAAGCCCATCCGTAGGGAACTGAGCCAAGAGTGGCAAGCTAAACAAGGCCAATAATAAGGAAAGACAATATTTCATCCGGAGAATCAGGTTTTATCCTATTTGATATAAAAAAAATTCAATAAGTGTTTTAATACAAAAGCCGTTCCGAGTAGTCTCCGACCATTGCATCCACTACTAAACGTATTAGATCGAGCATTATTTTACCCAAAAAGGCTTCCTAAATCACCCATTCCTGGAGGCAACATCTCTTTCAGTAGTTTTTCACTCTCCAATGCCTCTTTAGCTGCTGCTTTTTCCAGCGCTCGATTGATGGCTACCATTAGCAAATCTTCTACTTGTTCGGGGTCTTCCCAATCCAATTTTTCTTTATTTAGGCTAATATTGGTGATTTGGCGCGTACAATTGGCTTCTACAATCACACCGCCATCTCCCATTTCTACTTCTACGGTCATATCCGCAAGTTTAAGCTGGAGAGCCGCTTGTTTTTCTTCCATATTGCCCATCATATCTTCAAACATAATCGATCGATTTTGGGAGGTGGATAAATCCAGCTCCTGTATTGAATAATTGACGCAAAGGTAAGCAATTGGAATTTTGAATTGGATGTTTTGCAGGCGCAGATTGTGCAAATTTTACTCTATTCCTCCCTATTCAGGCCATAGAAAGGCAATTTAAGGGTCGAATAGCGGTAAAAAGAGGAATTGGGCTACTAGGAAAAACAATCTTGTTCTGCGTCTTCTATGGGATTTAACAAATAAAGCGCTTCTACTTCTTCTGCGCTGAGCGAACGCTCATAGACCCGCAATTCGTCTAAGACTCCTTTGAAACGGCGAGTACCGCCTTGGTCGACACAAGGGCTGTTGGAAAAATTAAGTAAGGCTTCATTAGAAATATCGATCCCACTACAACGTCGCCCCTTGCGGACCAATTGGCCATTGATATAAGTGTAAGCCCAAAAATCATGGCGAACCAATACATAATGCTTCCACCCTTCTTGTTCAAATTCGGGAGAAATTTCAGGAAAGTCTTTATCCGGTGTTTCGTGAAAATCGGTATCTATCTGACGGAGATTTTGGTCCAGTTGGATATCCAGCATATTGTATTCGTCGCAGGACGCTCTTTTGGACAAGAGACTTTGTGGAAAGATCGAATATTGATTGGCCTTAAAATAAAAACTCACGGTAAAATCTGAAGTCGTAAAATAGCGATTGACTGGTCCGGTAAATTCTACATAACTCTGATTTCCATCCAACAACAAACCCTTGTCTTCGATTCCACACCAGCAAGAGACATTTCCATTCATAATACCAAAAGATCCGCCTTTGGAATCATCGCGAGCGTCGCACTGGTTAAAAGAATAATAAGCGACTAAGCCTTTCTCCGGAGCAAAAGGCGTAGGCCCTTCGGAAAAGAACAAGCTCAAACAAAGCAAGGGCAGTATACTTAGGAAGCGGATTTTCATGGTGTAAGCTTTTCTTGTAAGATGTCGGTAGCCAGGCTATGCTTTTTTGGAGTATCGCCTTATGTTGAAATACAATTTCTTCTTCAAATCCCGGTTGCGGCTTGGAGCCGCGACCGGGGTTTCGACGCTTGTAGAAGATAAGCCTTTTTAACAGCAAAATAAAGTTTACAGAAAAGCCCCTTTGGGAAATCATCCAAAGGGGCTTTAAATTACCCTTTTTAGGGTATCCTGAAATCGTGAATATCGATCGTTGAATTTTAAATTCAAACTAGCTTCGACCTTTAGAACTTCATTTTAGAACTTTACAAATCTTGCACTTTGTACTTGACCAGCTGCCTGCATACGTACGAGGTAGTGTCCGTTTTGGAAGTTGCTGACATCGATGGTGAGGTTGGATTCGTTGCCGGCAATTTGCTCAGTGATAATTTTTCTTCCTACCAGATCGAATATTTCGATGGTCGCATTTCTAGAGAAGCCTTCGTTGAAAGTCAAGAGAACTTCGCCTTTCACTAAGGTTGGATTTAAGGTAAATAAATCACCTGTTACAAACTCTATTACTTTTACTGGACTGTAGGTCATACTACGATTATAATCTACTTGAACCAAACGGTAATAATTAGTTCCTTTTGCAGGATTGCGGTGGGTGTATTCATAATTGTTTTGAGCAAAAGAAGTACCAGCACCTTTCACGTAATTTATTTCGGTATAGTTAACTCCGTCAGTGGAATGTTCGAGAGAGAAGTAATCGTTGTTTTCTTCGCTGGCAGTGGCCCAAGAAATAGATACATTCTTTTCTTTTGGAGAGACCGTAAAGTTCGTAAGTGTTACTGGCGCTGCTACCAAGAAACATCCCGCGCCTAGATCAGTAGGTCCTGAAGCCCAAGAAACATTAATAAGCTCATCTCTTTATTGGCCGTAAACTCTATGACAATATCAGCTCCACCTTCCACACATTGAGTTAGGTTAACTATGGCATTACTTGCTCCATCAAATACTTGCACCCCATCAATAAATATATCATCTCCTCCATCTAATCCAGAGGTAGATGCACAATTAATAGAAGTAAAAGTAATTTCAGCAGAG
>CALLVY010000445.1 GCA_938015925.1 uncultured Saprospiraceae bacterium | reverse complement strand
CACCTTCCACGGTCGAACGTCATCTCTACAAAATCTACAGGCCACCTTCCCTCTCTTCACCCTAGAATCCGCCAACTACTTACAATACGAAAATAAAAAAGAAGCTGTTTTTAGTCCCAAAGCTACCGCAGATTATTTACGATCCAAGGTCCAACATCTGCGAAATCTGCGCGATCTGCGGGACACCTTCCACGGTCGAACGTCATCTCTACAAAATCTACAGGCCACCTTCCCTCTCTTCACCCTAGAATCCGCCAACTACTTACAATACGAAAATAAAAAGAAGCTGTTTTTAGTCCCAAAGCTACCACAGATTATTTACGATCCAAGGTCCAACATCTGCGAAATCTGCGCGATCTGCGGGACACCTTCCACGGTCGAACGTCATCTCTACGAAATCTGCATTCTGGCTCGCGTCCTACTTTCCAAAGAAACCTAAGATCCAGGGCTTCCAGGTTCGAGGGACTAGCTTGAAATGTTGTTTGACTTTAAAATCACTTCTAAAAAATACCAGTCCCATAAAAAACAAATCTATCGTTAAACTGACCTGCGGGTGCGCTTTAATCTCTTCCCAGGCGTCCTCCATTTCTGTAGACCAATGAATGTCATCAAAAACCAATATACTCTGCTCGTGAATGTGTTCGAGACATTGTTCGAAATAATCAATACTCGGTGCTTTGCGATGATTGCCATCCAGAAAAGCAAAATCCAAAGGACTTAAATCGGCTAATGCTTTTTGCAAAGTTTGGTCAAAATGTCCGGTACGGAGATCTATATTTGTTGCTTTAAAGGTTTGAAAGTTTTTTTGCGCTACCTTTGCGATATTGGGACAACCTTCGAGGCTAATTATTTTAGCAGAAGCGGCTCCTTGCGCAAGATAGAGGGTCGACAATCCAAGAGAAGTACCCAATTCCAAAACACTTTTGGGCCGATACAATTGCATAATACGAAAGAGCATTTTGCAATAAAGCGGCGTTGTCAAGGAAGAATTTGCAATCGCTTTGATACTTCGACTGTTTCCCAATTTCATTTGAGAACCTGCCCCTAAATCCGTAACCTGAATTTTTTGGCCATCCGCCAAGAGTTGATCTCGAAGAATCTCCAGGGAAGAAAAAGCATAAAATTGTCGATCATCATCAAGGACCTTCTGGGCAAATTCAAAAACAAAAGGGGAATGAACCCCGTACTGAGTGGTCGCTTGGAAGAAAAATCGGATGAATCGGAAAGTCAATTGTATTCTTTGCACTGCCCAAAGGTATTTAATTATTCCTTTTTGGGTACTTAAATGGGGGCAAAAATCTGGGATGACTTTTGTGACTTGTGGGATTTGATGTGTCCGTTTGAAAAAACGAAGTCTTTATAGGGGAAACAGAGGAGAGAAAAGCAGCGGGACGGTCAAACAAGATTCCACTCTATAAAACTTTCCTTTTCCAAAATTTGCGTTAAACATTTGCTAAAGAAAGCAGGCATTTTTAGACAAAAATACTAATCGCTATTGGCCTGGCGTTATGCCCACAATTATCCATCGAACTGTAAAAAATCGACTTATGAGAGTCAAAATCATCTTGTTTTTACTATTAATCGGCGCATTTAGCCTGCAAGCGCAGAAATATACGACTGCAGTTGGTGGTCGCTTGGGCAATGGTATTGGATTGACGGTACAGCAAAAACTTTGGAAAAAGGTCACTTTTGAAGGGATCCTCAACCAGAAATTTAAGCAAAACGAAATCATCTTTACGGCTTTACTCGAAAGGCACAATAAGTTGATTGGTAAAAGGCTAAACATCTATATGGGAGCAGGACCTCATTTTGGCTGGAATGGAGATTTTGAAAAAGAAAGCCGTGGTGTGATGGGAGTTACAGGTATTGCCGGCCTCGAATTTACCATCGCTCGACTCAATCTCTCCTGGGATTTTAAACCTGCCGTCAACCTCACCGGTGGCGTACAGACCTTTGATCCTCAAACCGCTATTAGCTTGCGCTATGTTTTTATCAAAGCTCAAAAGAAGAAGATCAATTGGAAATTTTGGGAAAAGAAAGGAAAGAAGAAAAAATAGGAATAGGTAGTAGCTGTAGTAGTTTAAAAAAAATACCGTGTCTCGGTGAATGCTATTGCATTCCATCCGAGAAGGTAGCCGGCCTCTGGCCGAGTGGGACTAGATTTTTTTGGCAAGGAAGACTTATAGAATAGCTAGTGGCCCAAGGCCAGAAATTAGAATTGGCTAAGCTGCAATAGTATTTACCGAGCAGGTACAGGCTGGTTTAGAAAAATACTGCAAATACTAATTCTTTCACCGTTACTAAATCCTTATATTGGGGCTTTTTCGAAGAAGATTTCAGACGAATTTATATATAAAGCCTACAATTTATGTTTTTCCAAAATGTCTATAAAGGAGCCAATGACCCTTGGCGATATCTGGTTACCATCTTAGGTACACTGGCTGGTTTGCTTTTTCTTGGTCAAATCCCTGTAACGATTCCCGTTGTACAAGCTTACCTTAATGGAAACATTAGTCTTTCAGATATTGAGAATTTTCAAAGCAATCCGGATTTTACAAAGATTGGAATTGATGCCAATGTAGGCATGCTTTTATTATTACTGTCTTTCGTAGTTGCCTTGGTAATTCTGCTTTTTTTGGTTCAAAAAATACATCGGAGATCCTGGCGCAGCTTGATCAATTTCAAAGAACAACTGGACTGGTCTAAGATCGGATTTGCATTTGGCCTCTGGTTTTTGATGTCGCTGATACCGGAGATGATCAATTATGGCCTAAGCCCGGAAAGCTATACTTACCAACTCAACTGGTCCAAGTTTTTACCCCTGCTTGCCATTTCCATTTTCATTTTGCCGCTGCAAACTTCGTTCGAAGAGATTTTTATGCGCGGCTACCTCATGCAAGCTTTTGGTCATTGGACGGGTACACGAATCATTCCCTTATTGGTGACTTCCGCTATTTTTGGTTTGATGCATGGGATGAACCCCGAAGTAGGGAAGTTTGGCTTTGCGACGATGATGTCTTATTATATAGGAACCGGATTGTTCCTGGGTATTCTCACTTTGATGGATGATTCTTTAGAATTGGCTTTGGGGATTCATGCTGCCACCAATATATATGCTTCCACCATGATTACTTTCGAAGGCTCCGCCTTACAAACGCCAGCCATCTTTAAAACGGAAGTGATCAATATTGAATTGATGATTCCTGTATTTTTTGCTTTCGCAGCCCTTTTTACTTTTATTTGTGCCCGAAAGTACGATTGGTCGGATTGGTCAAAAATCTATGGAAAAATACCTCCGCCAGCTATAGCAGACATTGAGGTACCCCAAGAATAAAGCGTTTTGGATACTCAGAAGTAGTTGAATGACCCTTTTCTCCTCCAATAAAGCAAAACGATACTAATAAGAATCTATTATTTTTACTGGAGTATCTAGAACGACCTAAGATTATTGTCGAGATAAACATTATTGAATCAAAAATAAATCACACGAAAATAATTTCAATGCACATGAATTACTTTGTAAGAATTTCGAGTTTTGTTTTATTCCTTTTTGCTGCTGCGAGTGTCGAAGCTCAACCCGACCGCTGGTTGCAAAAAGTGGATTACAAAATGGACATCGACTTTGATGTAAGCACTCATCGATTTGATGGCGTACAAAAACTAACCTATTTCAATAATTCTCCAGATGCCTTGGATCGGGTTTATTACCACTTGTACTTCAATGCTTTTCAGCCAGGAAGTATGATGGAGGTGAGAACCAAAGAATTGCCAGATGGAGATAAAAGAATCAAGGGAAAGATCGCTAAGATGACCGATACCGAAATAGGTTATCAAAAAATAAAATCCCTGAAGATGAATGGGAAAGACTGCGAATTTGAAGTAGTCGGAACCATATTGGAAGTAAAATTGCCTAAGACCATTCCTGCTGGAGGGAAAGCGCAATTGGATATGGAATTTCAAGGACAAGTGCCGCTCCAAACGCGTCGCTCGGGTCGTGATAATGCAGAAGGAATTTCCTACTCCATGTCGCAATGGTACCCTAAGCTTTGTGAATATGACTACCAGGGATGGCATGCCAATCCTTACATCGGACGAGAATTCCATGGAGTGTGGGGAGACTTTGAAGTCAACCTAATGATCGATGAAAATTACTGGGTAGGTTCTACCGGCTACTTGCAAAATGTCAAAGAGATCGGTGGTGCTTATGCGGAAAAAGGTTTTAAAGCGGCTCCAAAAATCAAAGATGGCAAACGCACCTGGACTTTTAAAGCGCCCAATGTACACGACTTCGTATGGGCTGCCGATCCAGATTATACACATACCAGCCTTAAAGCAGCAGATGGCCCAATGATGCATTTTCTATATCAGAAAAATGAAAAAACCGAAGAGGTTTGGGCGCAGCTTCCAGCCATCATGGACAAAGCTTTTGCTTTTATCAATAAAAAATACGGGAAGTATCCTTACGATGTCTATTCTTTTATTCAAGGAGGAGATGGTGGAATGGAATACCCAATGGCGACACTGATTACGGGAGAGCGTTCGCTCAATAGTTTGGTGGGTGTCTCGGTTCACGAATTGATGCACAGTTGGTACCAAATGATCTTGGGAACCAATGAAAGTTTGTATCCTTGGATGGATGAAGGTTTTACTTCTTATGCTTCTTCGGAAGTGATGAATTACCTGGCGAAAGAAGGTTTGTTGCCGGG
>CALLVY010000444.1 GCA_938015925.1 uncultured Saprospiraceae bacterium | reverse complement strand
CCATGCTGTTTGATTAAAACACGGCAATCTATTCCGTGGACTTCCCGCTGGGGAAATACTTTACTTAGCCGCTGTAAGGCGACTTGATCCATTAAAGAATCATAAAAAGGCAAGAGTACTTTATCATTGATAATCAAAAAGTTAGCATAAGTTGCCGGAAGTCGATTCCCATCCTCATAAACGGGATCGGCCATTGGGAGCGGAACCAAATCATAGGCTTCGCCATTGGTTTTCCTAAGGGCCTTCAATTCCATTTCCATGGCCTTTAAAGATTCGAAATGTTCGTCTTTGGTATCCAAACACTGTACATAAGCGATGGTATTTTCATTACAAAAACGAGCCAAGGTATCAATATGGCTATCCGTGTCATCTCCAGCTAAATATCCCTGACTCAACCACAATATCCGTTCTGCACCAAGCGATTTTTTAAGATAGTTTTCGATCTCCCTTTGGCTTAAATGAGGATTTCGATTGGGGTTCAGCAAACAATCTTTGGTCGTCAAAATACTCCCCTGTCCATCCGATTCAATTCCTCCACCTTCCAAAACAAAATGCCCATGATCTTCAAAAGTACAAAGCGAATTAAAGATCTTTTTATTCCAAAGGGCTGCGTTTATTTGATTATCCAAATCGGCTGCAAATTTATCGCCCCAGCCATTGAATTTAAAATCCAACAATACCGGTTTCCCCTCTTCCAAGACCGTTATCGCTCCGTGATCTCTTGCCCAGGTATCATTGGAAGGAATGGCCACTAGCAATAGATTCTCTTGCGGACCATCCAAAAAATAAGACCTCACTTCCTGCGGATCCGTACAAACGATGAGTAGTTTTTGGTTTTCTAAAATTGCTCGACCAATCGCCACAAAGCAGGTAATCGCCTCTTCCAAAACAGGCGCCCAATCGGTCGCTGCATGGGGCCAAGTCAATTGAATCGCTCCTTGCGGATACCATTCTGCGGCTAAGGTTCTATTTCTATTCATCCGGCGCAAAATTAAACATTTTCCATTTTTTGTCTCTTTTTTTTCCTAGAATCTCTTTTTCTAAGTCATATTTAAAAAAGAAAAGGTTGGAAAAGGTCAACTTTATCCCTAGCTCCTTTATTTACATTCTGTAAAAAACAGAGTATCTTAGCCCTACAAATTTACCTTATGAACTTTAAATATATTGTTATAGCCTTTTTGCTTTCTTTTTCGGCTCCTCTTTTTGGAACGGAAATCACGGGAAAGCTAAGTACTATCGAAGGTGTGCCGCTAATTGGAGCTAATATCATTTGGCAGAACACTAGTAAGGGAACCGTCACCGATGCAGAAGGGTTTTTCAGTCTTTCCGATGAAGGCATAACGGATCGTACCTTGGTCATCTCCTATATTGGCTTCAATACCGAAATTCTGCCCGTTGGAACCATCAAGCACTGGGAAATCCAGATGATTGAGGATTATTCATTGACGACGGTAGAAGTCACTTCTCAAAGCAAGGCGACGCGTTTTGGAAATACGCCCGAGAAATTAGAAATCATTGGTACCCGAGAAATTGAAAGAGCGGCCTGCTGTAGTCTGGCCGGATGTTTCAGTACCAATGCAAGTGTCAATTCTGCTACAACCAATGTAGTGACCAATGCCAAAGAACTGAGAATCCTTGGTGTATCTGGCGTTTATAATCAATTGCTTTTTGATGGTATGCCTTTGATTCAAGGATTGGGATTAACTTATGGAGCGGGGTCTTATCCCGGCACCATGATCGAAAACATTTTTATTTCGAAAGGGACCAATTCTGTCTTGCAAGGATTTGAAAGCATCAGTGGCCAAATCAACATTATACCACCGAAACCAGAAAATGCGCCACGTTTATACCTCAATGCTTTTGCCAATTCCTTTGGAGAAACGCAGTACAATATCAATCACCTTTATAAAGGAAAAAAGTGGAGTAATTTCACTGCTGCTCACTTGACTTTACCTGCGGGAAAAATCGATCAAGATGGCGATGGCTTCCGAGATATCGCTAAGACGCAAAGAGTTTCTTTTTACAACAAGTGGGTCTTTGACAATCCAGAGAATCAGAAATTCAAAGCCCAATTGGGTTTGCGCTTTTGGGATGAAACCCGAGAAGGAGGCACCATGGATTATTCCAGAAAAACCGACTTAGGTAGTGATCAGGTCTATGGTCAAAATGTGGACATCACACAGTTCGATGTTTATGCCAAGCTCAATTATGAATTAAATGAGAACCTTTCGCTTACTTGGTTGAATTCTTCTTTTATCCATGACCAAGAAAGTTATTTTGGCGTAAAAAAATACGATGCGGAGCAAGTCAACTTTACCAGTAATTTGTATGCCAATTGGTTTTATGGCGAAAAAGAACACAATTTCAAAGGAGGTACCAGCCTTCGGATCAATCGGATGGAAGAGCGGGTTAGTGCGGTCAAAGAGTTTGCTTTTTTAAACTATGCCGGCACTTATAATTCTGATTTTGACATCCCAGGTTTCTTTGCAGAAAACACTTTGAACCTATCCCCTTTCACTATCATTTCAGGAATACGAGCAGATCGACATGAAGGCTTTGGTTGGAAAATTACACCGCGATTTTTGGTTCGAGCAGAATTGCCTTCTGAGATTGACTTGCGTTTTTCTATCGGAAAAGGATTTCGCAGAGTACAGTTATTGGCGGAGCAAACCAATCTGATTGCGAGTAATCGCTTGGTCTATTTTGATTATGACGAATTTGAACCAGAAGAAGCCTTAAACATTGGTTTAAATGGAATCAAGCAATTTAGAATGACCAACGCCAATCTGACTTTATCTGCGGATGCTTATTACATCCTATTTCAAAACCAGATTTTCCCGGATTTCAGTTCTCCAAGTGTGGCTTTTGTAACTAATTCTGTGGACAAAAGTGTTTCTCAAAGTTTTCAGTTTGAAGCAAAACTGGAATTGTTTGATCGCATTGATTTCAAAACAGCCTACAACTATTTGAGTGTTTACAGAATGGATGAAGGAATAAAAATGGCCTTGCCTTTTGTCCCCAAACACAAGTTCCTTTTCAATGCCTCTTATGCCACCAAAAATGACCAATGGCAATTTGATGGAACCTATCATTGGTTTGGAGAAAGACAGCTTCCACACACGCACGAATATCCTTCTCAATACCAACGCCCTCACAGCTCTGATACTTATGGACAAGTGGATTTCCAATTGACTCGCCGCTGGACGCAGTTTGAGATTTATACGGGTATTGAAAACATTCTGGATTTCCGTCAGACCTTTCCTATCCTAGCTTATGATGATCCTTTTGGGGCTTATTTTGATCCTTCTTTTAATTGGGGCCCGACGAAGGGGCGGG
>CALLVY010000443.1 GCA_938015925.1 uncultured Saprospiraceae bacterium | reverse complement strand
TGAAGTAATACTGCGTTATTCATCAGTCATTTAGCTACGGCTAGCAGCCCGTCCGCTTCGCGGTTCAGGAACATACGTTCCTTCATCTTCTTCATGCCTTGTCTTACTACAAAATCCCCATCTCAAAAAAACAAATAACTTCTTACACAATGTACTAAGAAGCTTTCGCTTCTTCCAGGCTTTGGTAAAAACTCTCTACATTTTCTTTCAACTCCTTCCGAGCAAAAAAGATTCGACTTTTTACCGTTCCTAGTGGCAATTCCAAATGATCGGCAATCTCCTGGTATTTATAACCTTGGTAATGCATAAGAAATGGCACTCGCATGGTTTCTTCAAGATTCTCGACCATTGTGGTCAGTTCATCCATCATGATATTGGAGGTGGCATCGTTGGCAATTACGTTTTTACCTGAGTTGATATAAAACATATTATCCGTTGAATCCATGATCGTATTTGCCTTTACTTTTTTACGGTAATTATTAATAAAAATATTTTTCATTATCGTAAAAAGCCAAGCCTTAAAATTGGTTCCAGCTCGAAACTTATCTCTATTAGTCATGGCTCGAAACGCTGTTTCTTGAAACAAATCTTTAGCGTCTTCGCCGTTTTTAGTTAGCTTATAAGCAAAGGACTGTAACATGGTAGACAATTGGTGGAAGCGATTATCAAATTCTATTGTTGACATAATTAAAGTATTTTAGAAGTCCTTAAAATTAGGGGTTACATGTTTAAACACAAGATACGGAATAATAAACAAGTTGCAACATCTATATGTCAAGACAGCGTCATTAAGCCTCTTTAAATGTTGCAACACCTATCTTAAGCGACTACAAATCAACCGTTTAAGTAAAAGTCTTAAAGTTTTCTTAAAATTTCTTATTTTCAATAACTTTTGAAAGTAATTCTAATCGAACTTGATAAAGTATGGGAAAATGGTCAAAAGAAGATTTTTTATCACTTTTGTGCACGTAAAACCAGAATGGCAGCAACTCCGGTAAAAATGATATTGGGAATCCAGACTCCCAAAGCGGCAGACAGGTTATCATTGGTAGCAAATGTGATGGAGAATTTGGATAGAAAAATAAAAATAGCGGCGAGCCCTACTCCAAATGCAAGATGCAAGCCCATTCCACCTCTAACCTTTCTCGCAGCAACCGCCACTCCAATAATGGTAAGGATTAAAATAGAAAAGGGTTCGGCGGTACGTCGCTGAATTTCGATTTCATATATCTTGGTGTTTCCTACTCCCCGTTCGCGTTCCCGCAAAACAAAACCCGTTAGCTCCGGGGTGATCAGCATTTCTTTCTGATTGAGGTATCGGACAAAATCACTAGGCACCAAATTGATTAGGGTATCAATATATTCTCCTTTTTTTACTAATAAACTTTCGTTCAAACCATCAAAGCTGTGTACCTCATAATCCTTAAGTCGCCACTTTCCGCTATCACTCTGCCAAATGGCTTCATCGGCAGTTAACAAAACTTTCAGCTTATTGTCTTCAATCTTTTCCAACTGAAATTCTCGGGCAGTGGTGTCTCTACGACGGTAATACTTGATAAAAACTTTAGTCTCCGGCCCCAAAAACAAATGCACATTGCTCGTTTGTCCTTTATTATTGTGGTGCCAGATATAGGTGTGTTCGAAGTCCAATCGAGTTTTATTGGCCTTGGGAATAACGTAATGGTTGCCGATCAGGTGTACTGCGGTAATGGCTACTGCTGCCACGAGATAAGGCGCCAGTAAACGCCGAAAACTAACCCCCGCATTGAGAATGGAAATGATCTCCGAATTATTGGCCATCCGAGAGGTAAAGAAGATCACAGAAATCAAAGCATACAAAGGCAATAACAGACCATCGATCATCAACATAAAGTTGATTTCATATTCGAAAAACACTTGCCACATGGTACAGTCTTCTTCGATAAAATCTTCAATCTTGGTACTAAAATCGATAACAGCCGCAATCAACGTAAAGATGAGAACGGTGAAAAGAAAAGTAGATAAATACTTTCCAATAATATATCGATCAATTTTCTTTAGCATGAATAATCTTTGCAAAATAACGAGGCGGTAATCATCGACCTGGTTGGTTTCTTTACTTGTCTTCTGATTCCCTTAGCGTATGACTAAACTTCTAACGAATGTTTCCCTCCATTCGTTGCATTTGGTAAATTCGGTTTTGAATTAAAGCCTTCTTTGCACCTTCTCTACCATCTTATCTTTCCAGGTGGCGAAATCTCCAGCGATAATATGCATGCGAGCTTCTCCCATCAACCAAAGGTAAAAACTGAGGTTGTGCAGGCTGGCAATCTGAGCACCCAACATTTCTCCGCTATGCATCAAATGTCGGAGATAAGCTTTGGTATGAAAGCGACTAGCAGAAGAGGTACTGTTTTCATCGATAATGCTCATATCATTTTTCCATTTTGCATTTCGAAAATTCATCGTTCCTTCTGAAGTATAGATGACCCCATGTCTAGCATTTCTGGTCGGCAATACACAATCAAACATATCAATTCCTAAAGCAATGCATTCCAATAAATTGGCAGGCGTACCAACACCCATCAAATAACGTGGTTTTTCATCTGGCAAAATACCACAAACGACTTCTGTCATTTCATACAATTCCTCTGCTGGTTCTCCCACAGATAGACCGCCAATGGCATTTCCTTCTCGTTCAAAACTAGCAATAGTTTCTGCCGATTTAATCCGCAAATCTTTATAAGTACTTCCCTGGACAATCGGAAAAAAGGTTTGATCATATCCATACTTCGGATCTGTTTCATCGAAGCGGTCGCAACAGCGTTTTAGCCAACGATGGGTCATTTGCATAGAATTCTTGGCATAGCGATAATCGCAAGGGTAGGGTGTACATTCGTCAAAAGCCATGATGATATCTGCTCCGATGGTTCGTTGAATATCGATGGCTATCTCTGGACTGAAAAAGTGCTTTGATCCGTCAATATGTGAACGGAAGGTCACGCCTTTTTCCTTAATCTTTCGCGTTCCGCTAAGCGAATAAACCTGATACCCACCGCTATCGGTCAGTAGGGGTTTGTTCCAACCATTAAAACCATGTAAACCACCAGCAGCTTCAATGATATCGAGGCCGGGCCGTAAGTAAAGATGATAAGTATTGCCCAAAATAATTTGAGCTTTTACTTCGTCTTCCAGTTCGCGCTGGTGAATACCTTTTACGGTACCAGCAGTTCCTACTGGCATAAAAATCGGAGTCTCTATTTCTCCATGATCAGTTTGGATTAATCCAGCTCTAGCCTTTGATCCAGGATCGCGGTGTTGGAGGGTAAATTGCATGGCTGCAAAATTACACTAAGAATTGGAGAAAATTAGATTTGTTGGATTTTTTTGCGTTGTCCTCTAAAAGTGAGTACGTTGGAGTCGCTCAAAATGCTTTTGAAGAAGTTTCAAGCTTTCTAAAAAACTTTAGCCCACCAAACGATTGCTGTCTAATTTTAGTAAAACTCCGATGAGGAGAGAGAAACCTAAAATAGAAGAGCCTCCGTAGCTAATAAAAGGCAGGGGAATACCAATAATCGGGACCAATCCCATCGTCATCCCTATATTGATAAAAACGTGGATAAATAAAATTCCAGCAACGCAATAAGCGTAGTATTTTGAAAAATCAGATCGCTGCCTTTCGGCTATCATCACGACTCTCATCAGCAATAGAAAAAATAATCCAACGATACCGACCGTACCGATAAAACCTTGTTCTTCTCCAATGGTACAAAAAATAAAATCTGTTGATTGCTCAGGAACATAGTTGAGTTTGGTCATTGTTCCTTCCAAAAAACCTTTTCCTTCCAGGCCTCCTGAGCCAATGGTCATTTTGGATTGTAAAACATTATAAAGCGCACCTTGTGGATCACACATCGAAGGGCGAAGCCAAACATTAATTCGATCTCTTTGGTGGCGTTCTAAAATATTATTAAAAGCATAATTGGAAGAAAAAGAAAGCGCGGAACCAATCACAAAGAGAGAGAGCAGTTGGCCGACCAATTGGATTTTCCTTTGATTGTATAAAAAATAAGACCCTAAGATCAAGGCCAAAAGGTTGATGCCTAAAATTGGATAAACTACGCCGAAGTAAAGGAATGCAGAAGAGATAATAGTCCAGGCGGATAAGCCGATGATTAATCGAAATTTTTCTTTGAAATTGGTCGCAAAGACCAAGAGGATGATTAAGATTAGTCCGACGATAATTATCCGTGGGTCGTACACCAAACCCAAAACTAATAATATAGAAGTAGCAAATCCAAAAATATAGATCGTAGAGGAAAGTCCGGCTCGATACAAGACGATTAGAAAAGAAGTAAATACCAAGGCGGAACCAGCATCAGGTTGGAGAAGAATCAAAGTCATTGGTAATAGCATGATTCCAAAAACGGTTGCTACTGAACGCCAATTTTTTAAGGTTGTGTTGTATTGACTCAGAAAAGCGGCAATGGCTACTGCCGTGGCAAATTTTGCAAACTCCGACGGTTGGTAGGTGAACCCGCCAAAACGATACCAAGAGGTCGCTCCTTTTATCGTTACCCCCAAAATCAGTACGGCAGCAAGTTGGATCAGACCTATGGCAAAGATCGGATAGGCAAAGGTTCGCCAGAATTTCCAATCGATAATGGCGGTAACCAACAAGACTCCAAAAGATATTCCAATGAAGAGGAGTTGTTTGCCAGCGTTGGTGTTTAAATTGAAAAGAGAGGCGGGATGGTCTTCATCATAGCCGACTGCATAGATCATGAGCCAACCAATAGCAACCAGACTTATGTACAAAGAAAAGGTGATCCAATCTACATTGCGGAAAAAGTCATTTCTCCTACTCATTTCCCTCTGTATTTATTGCTAATTAGTTATTCCCTGGTTATTAGTAATTTGATAAAACCGACCAAAGGAAGGATTACCTAGTAAATAAACATATTAAGTTTTTCCGTTCCTTAGATACCTACGATTTCTCGGAAAGAGATATTATTGTCTTTCGCAGGAAAAGCACTAGGGTAGTCTTTTTTTAGCTGATGCAATAATCGCATGGCTTCTAATTTGGTCGTAAAGGCACCGGCACGAAGGCGGTAATAAGGCTTGGCGTGCGTCCAATCTACACTAACTCCTGGATGATCTCTTAGGAATTTTTGTTTGGCCTCTTCTACTTTATTTCGATCAGAGGTAGAAAAAAGTTGAACTCTCCATCCTGAGGTGATGGTATGTGCTTTATTGTTTTGTACATGGCGTTCCAACATTTGTGAAACGAAATAATCCTCTTCAACATTAATGTTTTGAGAAAAGGCAAAATTAGCCATCAAGAAACAAAGGCAACAGAAGAAGAATGCTTTTTTCATGATTTTTTTTTAAGGACGGATAAAAAATAAATTCAGCAATTTTGATTTTAGTACCTTTTCTAAGTGATTGGCGATCAAGACAAGAACGTGAAAATTTGCCAAAATCCTAAAAAAAATTGATGCGTTTATTTTACGTCAAATTACTTAGTCGTTTTATTGATCTGCTGTTTCAGTTATGTTTATGGCAACTCCTGAAGAAGTACCAATTCGATCTGCTCCGGCTCCAATCATCTTTCTGGCATCTTCTGCCGTTCTTATTCCTCCGGAAGCTTTTAGTTTTATCGTTTTAGGTAAGTTGTTTCTCAATAGTTTGACGACCTCTACCGTTGCTCCATCTTGATATCCAGTAGATGTTTTCACAAAATCAACGCCTACTTCTTTGCAAATATTACAGAGCTTTAAAATTTCTATCTCCTCTAGTAA
>CALLVY010000442.1 GCA_938015925.1 uncultured Saprospiraceae bacterium | reverse complement strand
GTCTAAATCATCATCATAGGTATTCGGATTACAATCTTCATCCACCCCATTATAAGGCACTTCCATAGCACCAGGATTGATCGCAGGGTCCATCTCATTACAATCAAGATTGGAGCCAAAACCATCGCCATCTAGATCTTCAAATTCCAAGGTAAGTCCAGTAACGGTCGTACCTATATTTCCAACGACTCGCAGAGTGTCCTGGTAATAAATAAAATCAAAAACTTGAGAAGGCGCTGGAGTCGTATTTCCATCGTAATAATAGCCATTTCCAAAAGGATCAAAATAGTGAACACCTTCAAATAACTCACCTAGCCAAAGTTCTCTCCTTGGGGTATAATTAATGGCCGTATAATTATTGGGGCCATAGGTAACTCTCAAATCCTCAAAACTATCCGTCGCTTTATGGTATTTGATAACTCCTTTTTTCGTTGCAAACCAAACATCCTGATTGTGGTCCACAAACATTTCATTTACTCTGGTTCCAAATTCAAATAAAGTGCTAAAATTATAGCTCGTCCATTCTGATCCATTTATTATGGTAAGCTTATCAATCGCTGATACAAACAAAGTTCCATCCTCGGTTACCTTAATATCCGAAACATCATCGCTGGGCAATTCGGAATTAGTACTTAGGTAATGCGTGTAATTTTCGCCTTCTTTTAATACCAGTCCATTACTTGGCAGCTGCAACCATAGTTTATCTCCATAGGCTTGCACTCCTCTTACATAATCGAATGGTAAGTCGCTGTTTGCGGAATTAAAAAGGGAGATGGTTCCATTTTCAATAGATACTAAACCAGATTCCGTACCCGCCCAAATTACGCCATTGTCATCAATAGCAATGCCTCTTACATCATTATCGAAGGCTGGAAGATTCAAATTGAAAGTTTCCCATTGACCATTCGATTTTTTATGCAATTGACCAATTTCAGAAGAGACATATAAATTGCCTTCTGTATCCTGCTCTATATCCCATAAGAAAGGCCAGGTTGATGAACCTGGAATATCTAAATGTGCCGTCATGGTTTGGCTCATCGCGCTAGTCGACATGATCATCAAAAAAAGAATAGGGAGTCTATTTTTCATTACTTTATTTTAATAAGGATTGCTTAATACAATTTTATATTTTTCGTCTACGGTACTCAGAATAAAATAGTGTAGTAAAAATGTTATCAAATTTACTTTTAAAATCGCAACTGTCCAAGATAATCTAATTTGAAATCTGTAAATCAAGAGGATTCATCCTCTTGGGTGGAGCAATCAAAGAACATCTCATTGAGGAAAACTAAATACTTCAACAAAAGAACTCCCATCCGCTACAAAAGATTCCAACGCTCAGAAGTTTATTTTCAATCGCTCAACGCTTCATTGGAAATAGCGGTATTAATTAAATTCCTTGAAAAGTGAACCTTTTTATTGTTTCTTAGTCTTTAGGGTGTAATTCAATTGCTAAATGAATAAAAATCAAAATCCTACAGATCGTTTTCTAATCCTACAATACCGAGCGGGGAATACTGCGGTGGTGGCTGTATTGGTAAAGCGCTATCATAAGATTTTTTGTAAAAAAGCATTTTGGATTACCAAAGATAAAGAAACAGCGAAAGACATTGCGCAAGAAAGCTGGATCATTATTATGAAAAAGCTACACACCTTGGAAAACCTAGATCGCTTTAAAAGTTGGGCCTTTAGGATCATTTATACGAAAGCCATTGATGCCGTAAAAAATAGAAATAAAGAAAGTAAAAATTTAGCGTCCGTCGGAATTATTGAATCGGACAGGCCGTCCTCAGAGGAAGACCATAAGCTACTGCAAATAGCCCTTTTAAAAGCCATTCGGCAATTGCCTAAGGAAAAACAGGATATCATAAGGTTGTTTTATGCGGAAGAATATTCCATTCAAGAAATAAGTGCTTTTTTAGAAATTCCGGTCGGGACGGTAAAGTCGAGATTATTCAAAGCAAGGGAAAAATTAAAATCACTATTAAAAAAGCAGAGTCATGAAAAATAACATGGAAGAAATTGATCAATTGATTAAAGAGACTTTATCAAAAGAAGAAGCCGCTTTTTATGACTCCTTAGAAGAGCAGAATAATTTTGAAATGATCGCCGGTCTATTCAAAGGAAAAAACGCTTGGTTTTTAATGATCACTAATATGCTGACTATTGTCTTTTTAGGATTCTTTGTATACTGCTGTATTCAATTCTTTCAGGTGGAGGCTATCGAAGCATTATTGAAGTGGGGATTTGGGGCTTTACTTTTTTTGATGGGTATGTGTATGCTCAAGGTCTATGCTTGGCTGCAGATGGACAAAAATGCTATTCTTAGGGAAATGAAAAGATTGGAATTATTGGTCACCTCTTTATCAGGTAAGGTGGTGGATTGATCCTGGTTAAATGCTTCGTCCGCAACAGAAAACACATCCCACCTTGATTTGAAGAATTTGCTTTTATCCGTTGAAATACTTCCTTAGTTGGAGTAGACTTGGTCTTGAGGTAAAGACTTGCAATTAGAATTAGTGGTCTTGGGAAAATTGTATTTGGCTTTCCTTTGGGAATGTTTCCAGAGGCGGGGACGCCTCTATTTCAGCAGCTCACCCATGATCGGTAAAGCGCTTAAACCATTTCTACTTCACCACAAACACCACATTCATAGAAGAGAAATTACCACCCCCTACTTTAGCTACCGTGTAAGTTAGTACCCCAGCATTTGAGATCGCAACATTACTAAAAACAGAAGTGTCGTAATCCGTAATATAATAATGGAGTTCATTCGCACGATACGAAGGGATTGGGATTCCTGCAGCATCAGGACTGCTTATCATAGGTTTTGTAAATAGCTCTTGGTACTGGTTGTATAAATTAACAGTCCCCTCTCCTGCTGCACTAACATCTATTGGAACTGCCGGAGGATAAAAAACCCGAGCATTTTTTGCCGTATTCATTTCTTGAAGATTTCCACTGGCGTCAACGGAGATCATATAGGTATCCTCTCCTTTGGCATTGTTTCCTTTTCCATAATCCTCAAAGGCAACTTCACCTTTTCCAACACTCAATAAAGCATCCGTATTCTTAGTTCCAACTCCTACATTTCCGTTTGGAGCAATATAAACGCCTTCGTCTTCGCCATCATTGGACAACCATTGATCCGTCGTTTGAATATTTTCATTCCAAGTATTTTTTCTTTGTTCACTTGTATTTCCAGTAAACAAATCAGCAGGTGCTATTTCCACAATATCTCCATCCGCTTGCACTCCCAAAATCCTAGCAGGTGAAGCATCATCATGAGCTCCAGTGCCATAATCGGAAAATCGAACTTTACCTCCGCTTACTTCCAGTTTTGCCACTGGGTTGATTGTTCCTATACCTACACTTCCTGAATTTCTACCGGTAACAGACATCGCATGCCGCGATCCCAAATCACTCACCCCATCGGTTCCATCTTCCCAAATATAAAAATCCAAACCATTGTAATTGTTACCTGGCTGATGTCGCGACTTGATGACGTGTCGACGATCGGCGGTGCCGCTGCGCGAAAATTGAATTTGACCATTTCCTTCAGCCCGCCAATCGCTACCATTTCTCAATAGCATAGTACCTGTTACATCCAGTTTTTCCGTAGGAGCAAGGGTTCCAATTCCAAAGTTTCCACTGCTTCGGAATCGATAATCGCCAGAGCCATTATAAATTAAATCATTGCTCCCCATGGTGACGGTTCGGTCAGCATCAAGCGTACCATTGATATTGTAAATATTGTCTTGTAAAGTACTCGCGGATAAATTCATTTCGACTACTTCACCAGTATTTTTTACTCCTAAGAGTTTAGCGGGCGACGCATCATTATGAGTTCCCGTTCCATAATCGGAAAAAATAACACCACCACCGCTGACTTCTAATTTTGCCGCAGGAGCTAAAGTACCAATACCTACACTACCAGAGTTTCTACCCGAAACCGTCATCACATTAAGTGTTCCTAAATCATCGGCATCACTATCCGCAACGTGCCAGAGATAAAAGTCAAGACTATTATAAGCATCATTCGTTCCATGGTGTTTGGATTTGATCACATGCCGACGTTGTCCCGTACCCGCACGACCAAATTGAATTTGACCATCTCCTGTCGGACGCCAGTCGCTTCCATTTCTCAAAAGGCTAACTCCATCCACATCTAGTTTTGCCGAAGGTACCGCTGTTCCAATTCCAAGGTTTCCACTGCTGCGGAATCGGAAATCGCCAGAGCCATTTAAGGTT
The DNA here is from genome assembly GCA_938015925.1 of uncultured Saprospiraceae bacterium. Classification (GTDB taxonomy): domain Bacteria; phylum Bacteroidota; class Bacteroidia; order Chitinophagales; family Saprospiraceae; genus CALLVY01. The sequence continues at coordinate 5,311 of CALLVY010000442.1, read as the reverse complement.
AAATCATTGGACCCCATGGTGACCGTTCGGTCGGAATCAAGTGTTCCATTAATATTGTAAATATTGTCATTAAAATCACTGGAAGACAATTCGTATTCCACTATATCTCCATCGGATTTTACGCCAAGGAGTCTAGCTGGCGAGGCCTCATCATGAGTTCCCGTTCCATAATCGGAAAAGCGAACATTACCACCATTTACTTCTAATTTGGCTGCCGGGGCGAGTGTGCCTATTCCAATACTACCAGAGTTTCTAGCCGAAACCGTCATCACATTAAGTGTTCCTAAGTCAACTGCATTAGTATCCGCAACGTGCCAGAGGTAAAAATCAAGACTATTATAAGCATTATTCGTTCCATGGTGTTTGGATTTGATCACATGCCGATGTTGTCCCGTACCCGCACGACCAAATTGAATTTGACCATCTCCAGTCGGACGCCAGTCGCTTCCATTTCTTAAAAGACTAACTCCATTTACATCTAGCTTTGCGCCGCCAGAGACGGTTCCTATTCCAACATTTCCACTACTATTAAAGGTAACATCTCCTGAACCGTTTAAGGTTAAATCATTGCTCCCCATGGTGACGGTACGGTTGGAGGTAAGTGTACCATTGGTATTGTAAAAATTGTCACTTAGATCACTTGAAGACAGGGAGAATTCTACAACATTTCCTGTCGCATTTACCCCTAAGAGTCTAGCTGGCGAAACAACATCATAAGCCCCCACTCCATAATCGGAAAATCGAACATCACCTCCGTTCACTTGAAATTTAGCATCAGGATTTTGTACCCCAATCCCCACACTACCGGAATTTCTACTCGAAATGGTCATCACCTCCAGTGTTCCTAAAGCATCAATGGCATCTACTCCATGCTGCCATACGTAGAAGTCAAGGCTATTGTACCGATTACTATTATCGTGTCTAGATTTGATCACATGTCGATAATCACTCGTACCCGCACGACCAAATTGAATTTGACCATCTCCAGTCGGACGCCAATCGCTTCCATTTCTCAAAAGACTAATTCCAGTCACATCTAGTTTTGCCTCAGGAGTAGCTGTTCCTATTCCGAAGTTTCCACTACTCCGAAATCGGTAATCGCCAGAGCCGTTTAATATTAAATCATTGCTCCCCATCGTGACCGTGCGCTCGGAATCGAGTGTACCGTTTGTATTGTAAATATTGTCACTTAGATCACTAGATGACAATTCGAATTCTATAATATCTCCATCGGATTTTACGCCAAGGAGTCTAGCGGGCGAAGCGTCATCATGAGTTCCGGTACCATAATCGGAAAACCGAACCTTACCGCCGCTTACTTCTAATTTGGCTACCGGGCTTTGCGTCCCGATCCCCACACTTCCTGAATTTCTACCCGAAACCGTCATTACCTCCAGCGTTCCTAAACCAGCAATCGTATCTATACCATGCTGCCAGATATAAAAATCAAGACTATTGTATCTATCGCTATTGTCGTGTCTGGATTTGATGGCATGTCGATAATTGGTTGTGCCATTATGACCAAATTGAAGTTGACCATTTCCGCCGCCACGCCAACCCGCTCCATTTCTTAAAAGACTGACTCCTGTAATATCTAGCTTTGCCGCAGGCGCAAGCGTTCCTATTCCGACATCGCCATCGGCTTCGAAGATGATATCTGTAGTACCATTAAAAGTTAGGGAAGAGCCACTTAGATTGACCATTCGATTGGCATCGAGGGTTCCATTCGAATTGTATATATTTTGAGAATCCTCTTGAACCCATTGGCTACCATCCCATCTATAATGTTCATTCGTAGCTTTTACGTAGGCTTTTTTACAGTGATTATCATCTGAAGAAGGGTCAAATGCATTCATTGTGACGACGGTGGCAAACTCGCACGTTCCCCAGCCTCCTACTGCTTGAGCATTGGAATTAAGGGTATAAAACACTGAAACAACCAGGAGGAAGACTTTTCTCATTTCTTATATTGTACTCATATCTATTTTATAGAAAAACCCTTTATTCTTTTTAAAGGAAATAAAAGGTTTTTTCTATAATTTCTCAATAATATGTGTACGGAAAATATTCGAAATTGTTGCTTGAGGATACCTCCGTATAGAAAGCAGAATTGCTCTATTCCAGTAAGTATTCTGTTAATAAATACATGGAGTGAATTGGGGATTTATACTTCCCCAAAATAATTGAAATGCTTATGGCTAGAGCATTAGCCGAGTATCAGGATTAATTTTTCACAAATTTAGCGGTTTGAATTTCAGATTCGCTTTGAAGACTAAGGAAATAGATTCCTTTTGGCAATGTTGCTGGTAAATTGATTGGAGTAACATTTTCACCGCTGACCGCTTTCAAATCAGAAGAGAACACTTCTCCGCCATTTACATTTAATACTTGAATGCCAATACGTTGTATCTTTTCTGAGCTAAAGGCAATGACAAAATTATCTTGACCGGGATTTGGAAAAATCTTATCAATTCTTGTTGTCCTCGTTCCTAGATTAGGGCTTATGGTATTCTCCTCCGTTACCATTGAATTTTGCACCAATACTTCAATCGGATTACTAAGCACTCCTTGAAAGGATGCCCTAAGGACATCATTGCCTATTTTTATGGCTTTGATTTCATTTCCCGAAACTTGTTCAAAATTGCCTTCTTCAAAAGTAAAATTAATGCCTTCCAGTTCCTCAATATTAGCTTCAAATGATCCAAAGTCGGCGTGGAGAATCATTTTTGCAGTTTCGTCTAAATCAAAAATTCTTCTTCCTGCGAGATAAAGGCTATCGGGATTTTTTTGGGTATCCACGAAAATTTTAATGAGGGAAGAAGCCATTATATTGTCGCTGGCGTCCAAACCAAAAACCATTAAATTTCGTTCTCCCAATGGTTCTGGATTGATATTAAATAGCACTTCGCCATTATTGGAAAAAACCTCTTGTACTTCATATCCTCCGGTCTGGTCATTTTCAAAACCAATCTGTACTTTTTCTATATCTGATGCTCCACTAAAGTTAACGGCAAATGTCTCTCCCTCTATCAGGTTTGAACCATTCAGTGGTTCATTAACGATGATCGAACTTTTTGAAGTTGCAACAGGATTATTCAAACCGATATAGTCTTGATTAATTGGAGCAATCTGATTTACAAAAGAGTTGGAACTCGGGTTCTTCAAAAGAAGATTGTAAACATTTGAATAGGTTTCTTCATCACTAGCAATTTTTAAATGATCCACACTGTTTATTATTGTCGTTGCATTATCATTTAAATTTCCACCACCTTGACTATTTAGTGAAACGATACCATCATTGTCTTCATTATTAAAAGCGGAACGTATTTGATTATCCGTAAATTCCGCATATCTTTTTAAGGTTTTTAAAGCAAATCCATAATCATCTGGAGCGCATATTGATTTGATAACATGAGATGGTACTGGAGGCTCATTAATTGAATTTAAATTGTCAATTGCATTATTGTCTAATCTTAAATCCGCCACCGCTCCTTCATAACAACTCCCGGCAAAAACAGCTATAGCATTACAGGCATCAATATTATTTGGTTCAAAATTTTGATCGTACATCACATTCGCCATATGAGCTCCCGAGTGAGGAACATTTATATAAATCAACTTATGGATTTTGTGTTTATCTCCTTCACTCTGTAAGTACATCCTTGTCAATAAACCTCCCATACTATGCGCAACAATATCAACTTTTCCCGCAGCTACTTTCTTCGCCAATACTTGAGGAATCAAATCCTTTTCAATCATTTCTTTTACTTCATTCTTATTGACTTCAAAATTTCGGTCATTGGTCGGTTCATAGTCTCCAAGAAAAAGTAAATGTTCATTATAGCTTGGGCTATCTTTTAATCCATCATATACATTCGCAAAGGAAGAAGGCTTGCCCCATAATCCATGAACCATAAGAACGGGCGGTCTAAGGAATTTAATTCCAAAAGAAGCCATTTGCTGGTCATTTGTTTGGTCAATTATTTCAATAGTATAGGATAAATTAAATAGATCCGCTACGCCATCAAAATGAACAGGATGCGTATATTCAAATTCTTTATAAGCATTCTTTATTTCTCCCTGGTCGAAGGTTCCAAAAAAATCAGGGTTTAGATTATTGGGATCTTCGACTACTCTAAGTCTTAGGGATTCTAAATTAAAAGCAGGATTGTCAAGTGGAGCAATTCTTATTTTCGAAGTATTGGAACCATCCGTACAAACCCATATCGAAGGAGTAAAAGTGGCCTTAGTATCAAATTCCCTCAAGGGTTCTGATTGGTAAATCGAATAATGTTCCACTGAGAAATCTGGCAAAGCAGCTCCAACACTAGGATCAATAGTCCAAGCATCTTTCACAAATCCAGCAAATATAGCTACATCTGTTCCATCTAAATTCGCCCGTCTAAAAGTCATCGTATAATCTTCACCTATAGCTGCTTCTCCCCAAAAATAATACACCTTCGCATTTTCCTCATCAACAAAAGGAGGTTCAATGATATAAAGACTATCAGAATTCATACTCATGGGTTCAAAAAGAGTCATCGTATCTAAACCATTAATATTCGCTTTTGACATTTTAACTGGAAATATCAAAGGGATACCTTCTGCCCAATAAATCTCATCTCTAGCTGCATGGATATCATAACCCGTAATAGCACTAGGAATAAAAATAGGAGGATCAGGTAAGAAGGACAATTCTGTCAAACCAGAGCCATCCAGATTAATACTCGCCACCTTGGTGCTTCTAAAATATATTTTTCCACTGCCCTCATCCAATTTTAAATCAAGACAAGGTTGACAATTATAGATTAAATCGTCTGAACCATTATCTACATCAAAACTTCTAATACCAATTTCACTAGCAGTGCCGTTGCTAAGCGAATAAAATATTTTATTTTCTCCGTGATGATAGACCAGTGAAGTTGGATTAAAAAGATTCGTTAATTCCGTGAGGTTTTCTCCAGAATAATCAACAACCATCAATAGATCTTTCTGTGGATTAAGGGTATGAAGTTGGAAGTAGATTTTCTGACTTATGGTATTCAAGGAAATATAGTCAATGTGATTACTAGGATGGATTACATCTGTTTGAAAAATAGTTTTTTCAATGCCAGTATTTAGATCCCTGGATTTCAGAATGGCTCCTGGCTCTGACCAAAATAGTGTTTGAGCGGTAGTCGTTTCCAGGGTCAATGTAAGAAGGAAAATCGAAAATAAAATGCGATGAATTTTCATTACTTAAATTTTAAAAAGTAAAAAGATAGAAGATTGCCTCTGCGTCATTTTAGTTAAGAGAAAGTAGGATTTGACA
>CALLVY010000441.1 GCA_938015925.1 uncultured Saprospiraceae bacterium | reverse complement strand
ACTTCCGGCATACTTGCCGTAAATGCGCAAGAGGAGGAGTCCCCAGATGAGGACGAGTGCAGCACCTAGTAGGTACTTGGTTTGGTTTGGTTTCATGGTTACCCCGTTTAGGTGGTTTTGAATTATGGGGGAGTAAAAGGGAGGTAAGTACTAATATTAAATATCCAATTTTGAATAATGATTTTGACGAAAAATCGCGGATTTGTATAGAAAATATTGGTTCATCAATGATTAACAAAACTAAGCCATTGTATCACTCGCCCCAATCAATATTCAATATCGATCATTTAATATTCGATATTCCTTTTTCTAAATATTCCTATTTTTTAGTTTTACGATTTCCTCAAATCAATCATTGATATAAAACCTTTGGGAAGCACTATAATCGCCCGTATTTCCGGCTTCATCTACGGATCTTATTCGCCAGTAGTAATCTTCCATTTCCGTCAAGCCATTCAATTCAAAAAAGGTATCTGCTGTTGCTTGCTTTAAAACCAAGACATCGAGGTTTTCATCTGCGTAAACATAGAGGGTATCCATTTTGCTTTGCGGATCTACTTCCCAGGTCAACATTACGGGCAAAGAGATACTATCGTTTGCTATTGGGTTTAATAAATGGGGAGCTTCCGGTGGCGTCAAATCTATCGTTAAAGTTCTTTCGGTATAAGTGGAAATACTGGTTTCATTTTCTGCTCGGACTCGCCAGCGGTAATCGCCTTCCGTTAAGATCGCAGAATAATTATCAGTCAAGACCGTTTCATTGACCACAAAGAAAGTACTATTAGAAAAATCTGGGCTCGCTACTTGAATTTTATAAGAAGAAGCATCTTCTAATTCTTGCCAAAGAAAATTGATATTGGTGGCATTGGTTACCAGGTTTTCTACCGGTTCAACCAAGGCTAAATTTTGACTCCCCAAATTGGCCGTAGAATCATCTTTAACGATCAAATCATAAAGCATTGGTTTGGTCTCAGAATTGGCATTATAGCCAATCACCGTCCATTGATAAATTCCTGCGGAGAGACTTTCCTCAGCAGTATTGCCTTCGGTAATCTCCACCTGTGCGATGAGTTGCACCACCGAATCAAAACTAGGAGAAACGATCTCCAGGCGATAGCCATCCACGTTTAAGTCCAGCTCTTCCCACCAAAAGGTCAAAGTTTGTTGCGACGATTCTAAACCACTAACAGGTCCTTTCAAAGTCACCACTTCCTCACTAAGATCTGGCACCAATATATCAGAACAGCCTACTCCCAAAAGAAGTAAGCTCATCATCCCAATAAGGTATCGAAATTTATTTTTCATATTAAATTTTCTATAGCTCTAGATTCCGAATCACCATTCTGGCTTTTAGCCTTAAGGCTTTGGTTCGTCGATCTTTTTCTGAAAAAAACTTTAGCGAACTAACGGCTCCTAGTTTATCTTCTTGTTCAATCGAATACACCAATGCGGCAATGTCTTGATATCGACCTTCTACTTCAATGGTATTATTAATGATGGCCGTCCCATTTTCTACGACCCGTTTGGCCGCAGGAAAAGTTTTTACCAGGATGTTGTTTTTTCTACAAAATCCAGTCAGTCGTTCCAATAAAAATTCGCGATCATAGGGTCGCAAAGTCGTCTGTTGTAAACTCACTAATTGTGCCTGGTATTGGCGGATATTCGCTGTGGCATTGCTTGCCCGATTGATGTCTTGTTTTCTTTGTTGGTAGCTTTGGTATTCCTTTACCGATCGTCGGATATTGACCGTATACACCACCACTCCGAACAGCAAGCTGACTATCAGCAAGGCGATGTTGTGGGATTTGAAGGTGGGTAAAAAGGATAATGGTTTTTTCAAAGCTTTTTTTGTAGAATAAGACAATATTGGTGCCAGATGGGGGAATTTTGACGGAGAATGTTAGGTTTTTGAAAAGAGATGGGATAAGTTCTTGGGGATTGGCGATTGCTTGTTGGGCTCGTATTGGTTTGTTTTTTAATGGGAGGAGGATTGGGGGTAAAACGGGTATTGGGTCGTAGAGTGTGGAGTTGTGGCGCAGGGAATTTTACCTGTGCTTGGTAGTTTGCTTGTGGTGCTTGTGTTGGCGGGACGCCTACTTTTATTTCCGTGTATCGACCACAGGTCGAAACGAACAACTTGAATTTAAATATTACAGGTTGGTTCCAACAAGCTCCGCAGGCTTTTTATTTCCTTGATGACTTTGTGCCAGCTGACGACCATACGAACTAGCCGCAAAAAAAATCGGCTATTGCAATTCTTTAAATGCTTCTAAGACAAAAGAATCGGGATTAATGCGTTCAAAAGTGTCAATCATATTTTGAAAAGCAGCCGTATTATCGGGGCTGAGATCTTGTAAAATTGCGGTAATCTGATTATTGAAAATAATCTCCCCATGTTCCGTATTACAAAAAGCGACTTCAAATTGTTCGGTATATTTTCTGACGGTATCAAAATCATTTTGAGCACTGTAAATACTGGTCAAATAGGCCAGGCTACCTAGGTCTGCTGGATTCAATTCCAGCGCTTTTTTAAAAGCGGTTATTGCTCTTTCTAGTTGCCCATCTACATAGCGGAAAAAACCTAAAAAATAATACAGTCGATAATAATCAGCAGCTTCTTCAATTCCCGTTTCGATACTTTCTATGGCTTTTTTTGTTTTGGATTGACGCGCGTAAAAATTGGCCAAGTGAATATAGTATTGTGGATATTTTTTATCTGTGGAAATGAGGTGTTTAATATTTTTCTCCGCCAGTTCATATTCCTTCTCCGCTTGATTGCACTGAAATAAATTGTAATAAAGTACCGACTGATGAAATTTAGCATAGGAAGTATCAATTTCATCTAAGCGAGTGATGCCATTATTGACTAGTCCAACCGCTTCTTCGACTTGCCCTTTTCGATAGAGTACCAAAGCATAACCATTTCTATTAAAAATTAAATCAACCTCTTTCTTTTGCGGATCATACTCGGTAATTTCCATTTCAGCATAAGCTTCCTGGAGGTACTTTTCGGCTAACTCTATTCGCTTAAATTGCATGGGATAGTTTTTTAAATTCAGCATTGCCAGAGAATACCTAGCCCGATTCCGTTGCTTAAAATTTCCGCTTCTGAGTGCCGCTTCATTATAAAAAGTCGCTTCAAAAATATCCCCCATCACTCGATGACAAAAAGCCAATTTTTCAAAAATCTCAGTAGTCGTGTATTGCGGCAAGGGTAAATCTCTTATTGCCAACAAGAAATTGATTGCGGTCCAATAATCACCGGCATACATGCAGTCACTTGCAATATTTATTATTTCTTCTGCTCGTTCTACCTTTATTGATGTAGAGGAAAAAAACAACTCTTCTTCCGCAGAAAGAGCAAGAACTCTCGAAGCTGGAATCTTAAAT
>CALLVY010000440.1 GCA_938015925.1 uncultured Saprospiraceae bacterium | reverse complement strand
GAAAGCAGATTGTTCCACGGCAGTGGATTAAAGATTCGGTCACTCCTGATGCGCCGCATGTGATGCCTGGGCCGAGTTCGAAATACAAATCCAATTTCGGCTATGGCTACCAATGGTGGATTCCTGAAGATGCAGATGGTGCTTTTTTGGCGAGAGGAGTTTACAATCAGTTTATTTATATTTATCCTAAGCAAGATTTGGTGATTGTAAAAAACTCTGGCAATCCGAAATATGGTCGGGCGGGAGATTATTCGATGGCGCAGACGATGGGCTTTTTTGCGGCGGTGGTGGCGGAGTTGGAAACGAAGGAAGTCGCTGAGGTGATGTTGGTGAAATAAATAAGAATCTTTTGAAATATCGAATATCGAATTAGGGGTGTTCGGGAAAATAAAAAGCGAAGGGTTAATACTGGGTAGGAATATTGAATAAGGAATTTTGAATAATGATTTTTTTGACGAAAAATCGCGGAGCCTTAATTGGAGAGGAAGGAATAATATGCTTTGCAAGAGCAAAAGGATTGAATAAAAATAAATGGATTGATTTTAGTTAAGTAAGTCCTTGGACACAATTGACCTTAGGATATCAAAAAAAACATTTTACCTATGCCTAATTACGACCTTCAAGATCCAACTGACCTAGACATCATGCGTGGACATTTCGACATGGTGACTCATGAAGAGTGGGATGAGTATATCGAACTCGCGGAAGATAAAAAGATGGGGTATAAAAATATCAATATCCTAAAGTCTGCCAGGAAGAAAACGGGCATCTCTAAATATATGAGTCCCAAGGTGATTAATTGGGTTTTGAATTTGGTGGAGCGATTGGATGCAGAGGAAGACGAATATGAGGAGGAAGACGAATAGAGTTTACTCTAAATCCCATTTTTTTTCAAAAAAAATCTCCATTCCGCTTACTCCTCGGAACCTGTTCTTTCCTAAAACAATCCTATCCTAATAGCAAACATTCAGGATTTTATTTTATAGCATTTATTCATCCATTCTAGAAAAATATTGGCCTACAACTTCAATATCCCTTCTGGCAAATCCATCTTCACAATCCGCTGTTCATAATCGATCTCTTCGATTAACCTTTCATTAAGTGGAATCATGATTTCTTTTTCTTTATAGGAAACAATGGCCATCTCTTGCTGAGGAAATTCCTCGATGGCTTCAATTTTTCCGATAGGGCCCAAATTTAGGTCCTGGATCATAAAGCCTTTTAAACGAGCAAACTCTATCGTTTCTTCCACCTCCAACTGTCGCTGTTCCTCTGGGATAATGTCTTCTTCGCGGAGTAGAATATCGCTCCCGCCAATTTTGACCGCCGTTTCTTTATTATCGACGTCTTCCAATTTTAATAGTGGCATTCCCTTCACCTGGATTCCTTCTACAAAATAGGGAACGGGCTTGCCTTTGATCCGAAGGAACAATATTTTGGCCAAAAGAAAGTCTTCCAAAAAAGCTTCTTCAATATCTACTTTCAATTCTCCTGTTAAACCAAAAGGTTTTTTGGTTTTACCTATTTGTATATATTCTTTCATGAGGGTATTTGATTCTTTGTCTTTTTCCTTATTTTGGCGCGCTGATTGCCAGAGTATACTTTCTAAAGGTTCCTTAATTTAAAAACGGCGGCCATTTCACACACAAAAATAGCTAAATATGCGTAATATAATTTTTCTGATTCTTCTAATTGCCGCTACCCTACCCGCCATGGCTCAATCTACGGAACACAAATCTATTCGCCAAGTAAAAGCCACGATGGCTGCTCAGAAACAAGCATGGAATAATGGAGACATTCCTGCTTTTATGGCTAGCTATTGGAATTCTCCTACTTTACAATTCATTGGGGCTTCGGGAGTTACGAAAGGCTGGGACGCGACTTTAAAACGATACCAAGATACTTATCCTGATCGGGCCGCGATGGGGCAATTGGAATTTGAAATCATTCAGACGGATCGCAGATCTAAGAAAGTGGTGACGATGACGGGGAAATATATTTTGACGCGGGATAATAAGAACCTGGTGGGCTACTTTTTATTGGTTTGGGAAAAGAAGGGAAAGGATTGGGTGATTGTGATGGATGCAACTACTTGATTGGTCAATAATAAAATTCAAAGCTCGATCAGTCATTGCCATCCTATGTTAGGATATAAACTCTCGGTTGATTGTAAGAATCTCCCTAGTCGGTTCCCTAATTTTTAAAGTAAAAACCAATTAGGACCTTAGGGCCATTTCCATATTTACGGGATTGCTAATTAAGTGGTCAGGCAATTCAATTTTAAAAGTAGTTCCTTTACCTGGTTCGCTGTGAAGACTGATGCTCCCTTCAAATTCATCTACTATTTTTTTGCAAGTTGCTAGCCCTAAGCCCGTACCTTCATATTCACTTTGGGTGTGTAATCGTTGGAACATCACAAATATTTTATCAAAATATTCTTTTTCGATTCCAATACCATTGTCTTCAATATAAATGGTATTAAGACCTTCTGTATTGGTAAAAGACAGTTTAACCGTCCGTTGTTCTGATTCGTTATACTTTAAAGCATTTTCAATTAGGTTTTTGAAAAGTAGATATATCTTTGAAGAATTCCAATTCAGACTAGGAAGATTAGAGGCCTCTATATGGACCACCTGACTTTCTGGTTTATTTACTATGATTTGGCTTATTTCATTTATCAATTCGTTGAGATTAACGATTGTTGCTTGATTCTTTTTGGAATTTTGATTAGAAAATTTTGAATACTCAAGTATATCCTCAATTAGCTGACTCATCCTTTTTCCGTTAAGTTCAATAAAGCCAAGAAATTGTTTGACGGAAGGAGAATCAGAGGCTTCTTTATCGAGTGTACGACGAAGCAGTCCGGTAAAACTAATAATATTTCTTAGCGGACTTTTGAGATCATGCGAAGCAATATAAGCGAAGCGTTCTAATTCTTCATTAGAGCGACCAAGGTTCCGATTTGCACTTTTCAGGTCTTCCGTCTTTTTAGTAATTTCTATATTTTGTTTCCTAATTCTTTTAATGCTCAGCATGAGAAATCCGATTAAGAATAAGCCACCTAAGAAAGAAAGAAATAGAATAATATTGAGTCGATATTGATTTTTAAGTTGTTCGTCTCTGATTTCTTTTTGGTAATTTTGTGCGGCGAGTTGTTTATCTTTTAAAGATATTTCTCTATTGATATCTAAGGCATGTTTGAGTTTCAAAGTACTCAAAGAATCATTAAGTACTATTTTTTGTTCATAGTACTCCAAAGCTTTTGCGCTGGCATTTTCTGCTTTATAAATATTGTAAAGACAATCACAGGCTTCCACTTCAATATTTGCGTAAGCTTGTTTCTTAGCACTTTTAAGCGCTTTACTACAAAACTTCTTAGCCTTTTTTTGATCAACAGACAAATAAAATTTCCCGACAAAAAGCTCAGATTTTATTCGTGCAAAACTATACTTAATTCTAATGGCCTCTTCAATACTTTGTGTATAAAAATCTAAAGCAAGGGCATCATTTCCCTCCTCCTCTGCAATAATCGCTTTTGCTCTATAAAGAGTAGGCAGTGCTTTTTGATTACCTCTCCCCAATGGAGTTAAAAGCAAAATCCCCTCATCACAAGCTTCATTCGCTGCTTGATAATCTCCCAACTGTATATAGACTTCCGCAAGCTGTGCAATAGCAATTCCTAGTATTCTTATATTATTCATCTCGCGCGTCGGAGGAATGGCCTCTTTTAAATAACTGAGTGCTATTTCGGGTTCCCCTATAAAATTATACGCTTTGGCTAAGTTTATTTTTATGCCCGGATAGTTATCGGAGTGTTTCAATCCCTTCAAAAAAAGATCCATTGATTTCCTTGGATTAAAATCCCATATTTTATCGCCTACTTCATTGTAGTAATGGGCTATTGCAGTTTCGGCATTTCCGGCTTTCTTATAATATTCAGCAGAAAGTTCTAGATAAGATTCACTCAATTCTATTTGATGATATTTGGTATAGAAGGAAGCTAATTTTGCATAAGATCGCCCTGTCCCATAATCATACTTTATGGCTTTACTAATGGCTAAACTTTTTAAAAAATGATTCACCGCCTTCGTTGAATCCACCTCGTGATATCGGTACCACTTTCCAATTTTCATTAAAACTTTCGTTTGCAATTCTCCAAGACTTAACTCTTCAGCAATACGTTCACTCTCTTCGAAGTACCATAAAGCAGAGTCCCTTTCAGCGGTATCATATACGAGTTCTCCTTTAAGATATAAAGCCTTTGCTTCTTTCTCTTTATCATTTATCTGGCGAGTAAGCTCCAGTGCATTATTGATATAAACAAATGATTGGTTAAAATCAATACTCTTCAACTTATTGCTCAATTCACTCATCAATAGAACTCGCTCAGAATCCGACCTTGAAGAAGCCAATTCCGCACGTAAACTATCTATTTCTGTTGCTTGGGCATAAGCAACATCATTCCCGAAAACCAACAATATTATTAGCAGGTACTTATACCAGAGTCTTCCTCCGCCATATAAGATCACCAGCAAATTGTAAGGAGTGTGGTTCATTCTATTTCTTTTCCAGATACAAGGGGAGAAAATTAAACTAAGATTTCTAAGAAAGAGGAGTTAAAATACATACCAATTCTAATTGTGAGCAATTAGGCTTTGCTCCATGATAAAACCTTTTTGAGCTTTTGATTCCCAAGGCAAACCTTCACAGCCAGAGATACATTGGGTATCGAGAATTCTCATTTCTCGGTGGACCAGGCCAATGCCTTTGACATATTTTTCAGAAGATTCTCGCAATTCAATCACATTTTCTGATGCGGCTTGCGTAATGGCCATTACGTTTTCGTAGGTAACATTATTTATTACGTCTGTTTCGTCTAGTGATTCTATTTCGTAAGACCAACCTTTAAATATTTCGAGTAGCTCTCCCTTAATGGTAATCATGGTGGTAGGATCAATAAATTGATTGCCATCCCATATTTTTCCATCTTCTAAAGGAAAAACCATTTTGATAAAGCGTAGGTTATCGTCTACGACTTCCAATTGGGTATTTTCAAACAGGGCATAACTTACCGATTGTACTTGCCAGACGTCCGATTGATTTTGGCGATTAAAACGTTCTATGGTGTAGACTAGACGATTCTCATTGTCTCTAAAAGTATCTACGACTTCTTCTCGGAGAAAAGAACTTGTTTGTTCAATTACAACTCCCATTCCTGTGGTATCAAAGAGGGTTGAATCCACAGAATATTCCCAATATTTACCAATTTCCAATGGAAAATAGTCATACCCATTATCCAACTGAAAATCTTCTAAGACCGTCTCGCTTTTACAAGCAAACAGGAGCAATAAAACACTAAGAGAAGAAAGGAAGTATTTTAGAGAGGTCTTCATCGCTAAGGAAATTGGGTGATTAATATTACAAACTATTTTAATAGCAAATAATGCGCCAGTTCTAGGCTTTATCGAATCGAGCTCCCATAAATCAAACCACCTCCAATCACATCATCTCCTTCATAGAAAACGGCAGATTGGCCCGGTGCGACTCCTTTGACGTTGGCTAAAAATTCTACTTCTACCTTATCTCCATGTACTTTGGCCATCTTGCTGAGCACACCAGGATCATTGTAACGGATTTGGGTAACCAATTCGGCACTTTCCGGAATCTGGTCATATTTCATAGAATTGACCTGGGCAACCGTCATTCCGTTGCGAAGGAGACTTTCTACGGGACCGAGTACGACAGTATTGGTATCTGGACGAATTTCAGAGACATACATGGGTTCGCCAAAAGCCAAACCTAAGCCTTTTCTTTGACCGATGGTATAAAAAGGATATCCATGATGTTTCCCCAGGAATTTGCCTTTGGTATCTACAAAATCACCGCCTGCAACTCTTTCTTCGAGTCCGGATACTCTACGTTTGAGGAAACCTCGATAGTCATTGTCTGGAACAAAGCAGATTTCGTAGCTTTCTCCTTTTTTGGACAAGGCGTCGTAACCCCAGTCATAGGCCATTTTTCTTACTTCCGGTTTTGTAAATCCACCAAGGGGGAAACGGCTTCGTTCTAGACATTCCTGGCTCAAACCCCAGAGGACGTAGGATTGGTCTTTGTGTTCATCTTTTCCTTTGGTGATGAATCTTCGGCCTGCTTTTTCTCCTATTTTGGCATAATGTCCAGTCGCGATGAATTCACAATCCAAGGCATCGGCTCGCTTGAGCAAAGCACTCCATTTGATGTGAGTATTGCAGAGTACGCAGGGATTGGGAGTACGTCCGGCGATGTATTCTTCCACAAAGTTGTCGATGACATAATCTCCAAATTCTTCCCGTATATCAACGATAAAGTGGTGGAAACCCATATCTACAGAAACTTGACGGGCATCATTGATCGAATCAAGACTACAGCAGCCTGTTTCTTTTCCTCCACCACCAGAATTGGCATAATCCCAGGTTTTCATGGTGATTCCTACGACTTCATAGCCTTGTTCGTGCAGCATCATGGCAGATACTGTACTATCAATTCCACCACTCATGGCTACTAATACTTTTCCGTGCTTACTCATAAAACAGATATTTTGTACTTGGGTAAATAAACTTCAGTGTATTAAAGTTCATGATGCGCCCAAAATAAAGCACAAAAGTACGAATTTTCCCTCACAGACACTAGTGGAAAAGCCTGCCTTTGTCCTTATTATTGTGTTTCCCAAGATAATTATCTAAATTTGGAAAAGCATGGCAAAAAAAACATATGTATCTTGCCAACCTGTTTAGAGAAAAGTTGTCTCAACTAATCTCTTAATTTCTATGATCACTTAAAAATCTTTGTATGAGAAAGTTACTCCAGTTTTCGCTATTATTTTGTTTTCTATTTAGCCTCAATACCGCTGTTGCTCAGGAAAATATCGGTATTGCCTCTTATTATTCAGATTCTTATCATGGGCGACGTACGGCCAGTGGAGAATTGTATAACAAAACTAAATTGACCGCAGCGCATAAAACTTATGCCTTTGGTACTTATTTGAAAGTAACCCGCCTTGATAATAAACAATCCATTACGGTAAAAGTCAATGATCGCGGTCCTTATATCAAAGGACGGATTGTAGATTTGAGTAGAAAAGCAGCGGAAGCTTTGGACATTGTTCAAGACGGACATGCTAGTGTAAAAATTGAAGTGGTGCCTGCGCCAGCTTCGGCGGCTAGTTCTTCCGTTAATATTGAAGCGCCTGATGCCAATCCGACTCCCGTAGCGGCTCCAAAGCCTGTGGAAGAGAAGCCAGCCGTTGTCGCAAGTGTTCCTAAACCCGCAGAGACTATAGCGAAGCCTAAGCCGGCTCCAGCACCAGCTCCTAAAAAAGAAGTAAAAGATCCCAAGACGGTTTCTGCCGCTTTTGCTCCGGGAGAAAAAATTGTTAGAGGAGAAAGTTATAAAGACTTTGATTTGTATAAAGTACAGATCATGCGTCCCGTGCGTACTGGTTATGGGGTGCAAGTTGCCTCTTTAAGCAATTACCAAAATGTCATGAAACAAGTGGCGGAGTTGCAAGAAAAATGGTTTAAGAATATTTTGATTAGTGTGGAAAAAGGGAAGGATGGAAAACCTATTTATAAAACCATACTTGGGCCTTTCCCGGATAGAAAGACGGCAGTGAGTTATCAAAGTCAGTTGAAAAAGAAAAAGAAAATTAATGGTTTTATTGTGGATTTGACGACGATTGAATATCCGAAGTAATTT
>CALLVY010000439.1 GCA_938015925.1 uncultured Saprospiraceae bacterium | reverse complement strand
TTTGAAGCAAGCTTGATTCTTTTTTTGAGGGCATAGCCGAGCTACGGCCGATAAAAAAGAAGCCTGCCCCTTACAAGCTAAGGGGAAAAGATTGCTTTAAAGATCATTTTGCAAGCAAGTAAGTAGTTTTTAAACAACTTCTTTGATAAGTTTTATCAAATTCTCTAGAACACTCTAATAATAATAATGCCCTAATTATTTAGATTAAATAATTAGAATGCTGTCAATAAATTCTCTTGTTATAACAATATAGTAACTTTTTTTAATAAACCAAACTCTTTTCCTTAGAGATCAATCCATGGTATATTTGCGTAAATAACAAAAGAGAAAAAACAAGAAGCAGTAGCAATTTTGCTTAACCAATTTTCCTTTTTTGATCTAAATAGCTTGTCAATTGCCTTTCATTTGCACCACTTTAATCTAAAAACTACCGTCATTAAAGGATGTTTGCGTATTTTCGACTCTTATTATATAAGATCTATCATTCAGCTATAACTAAGCTTTTGGTAGCCTCATTTTCTAATCAAAACCCTATTGACATCTAAAACTTTA
Organism: uncultured Saprospiraceae bacterium; assembly: GCA_938015925.1. Lineage (GTDB taxonomy): Bacteria > Bacteroidota > Bacteroidia > Chitinophagales > Saprospiraceae > CALLVY01. The sequence goes on along the minus strand of CALLVY010000439.1, from coordinate 3,346 downwards.
AAAATGAAAAAGACTCTACCAATAATTCTTGTGTGCCTCTTTGGTTACCTAGCCATGATCGCACAAGTAATTCCTACTTTTAATCCAGATGATATTGATATTCCTTATAAAAAATATACCCTCGACAATGGTTTGACGGTCTTGATCCATGAGGATCATAAGGCTCCAATCGTGGCTGTCAATGTTTGGTACCACGTAGGATCTAAAAATGAAAAACCTGGGAAAAGCGGTTTTGCTCACCTTTTCGAACACTTGATGTTTAACGGTAGCGAGCATTATGATGATGATTACTTTCAAGTGCTAGAAAGAATTGGCGGTACAGATCTTAATGGAACAACCAATAATGACCGAACCAATTATTTCCAAAATGTACCCCTCGCTGCACTCGACCAATTGCTGTGGTTGGAATCGGATCGCATGGGACATTTATTGGGAGCAATAGATCAGGAAAAACTGGATGAGCAAAGAGGAGTAGTGCAGAATGAAAAACGCCAAGGAGAAAATCAACCTTACGGTCGTCAATACGATTTGATTATCAAAGCAATGTTTCCTCCGGGACATCCTTATTCCTGGACCGTTATCGGAGAAATGGAGCATCTAAATGCTGCTTCCCTTGAGGACGTTCACGAATGGTTCAAAGCTTATTATGGTACCGCCAATGCGGTATTGTCCATTGCCGGAGATGTGAAAGCAGAGGAAGTTTTGGAGAAAGTAAAAAAGAACTTTGGAAGCATCGCTGCTGGTCCGACCATCGTAAGGCCAGGAATCAATATTCCATTCCGTGCCAACGACACTCGCCAGGTTTACGAAGATCGGGTTCCCGAATCAAGAATCGTAATGACTTGGAATACTGCCGAATGGGGCAATGTAGAATCCGATCACCTGGATTTGGCTTCGGATGTTTTAGCACGTGGTAAAAATTCACGTCTCTACAAAAAATTAGTTTACGAAGATCAGGTTTGTAGCTCCGTTGCAGCCTTTCAATGGTCAAAAGAAATTGCAGGAAACTTTATTATTCAAGCCAATGTAAAACCTGGTAATACGGTAGAGGATGTTGAAAAAAAAATCAATGAAGTATTCGCAGAATTTTTGAGAAATGGACCGACTCCAGAGGAAATGAAGAGAGTCAAAGCCGCCTACTTTTCTAGTTTTATCAAAGGGGTAGAACGGATCGGTGGTTTTGGTGGAAAATCAGATATCCTTGCGAGTAATATGGTCTACGGAGGTTCTCCAGATTTTTATAAAAAGACCCTCGCAAATATTTCTAATACCACCGCAATGGATATTAAAAATACAGCTAGCAAGTGGTTGAAGAGAGGAAAACATGTCCTGATCTGTAATCCTTTTCCAGAATATAGCAATAGCGAAGAAGATGTAGATCGTAGCAAGCTTCCTGAATTGGGGGCACCCGTAGCTGCAAAATTTCCTAATTTGGAAGAAGCTACTTTGAGCAATGGAATGAAAGTCGTACTCGCCAGAAGAGAAGGCGTTCCTACCGTTGTGATGAACTTACTTTTCGATGCCGGTTATGCAACCGATCCATCTGCCAAGGCAGGTCGAGCTTCTATCTCGATGAATATGATGGATGAAGGAACCAAGGCCATGAATTCTCTACAGATCAATGAGCAATTGAGTTTGCTCGGCGCCTCTCTCAGTGCAGGTTCTGACCTCGATGCATCCTTTGTGAATATGACCACCTTAAAGCCAAGTATAGATCCTAGTTTGGATTTGTTTGCGGATGTTATTCTAAATCCAGCTTTCCCAACAAAAGAATTCGATCGCTTGAAAAAAGATCAGTTGAGTCGGATCCAGAGAGAAAAAGCAACGCCGATTCAAATGGCATTGCGCGTTTTTCCACAATACCTTTATGGCAAAGATCACGCTTATAGTTTACCACTTACGGGTTCTGGTTTTGAAAAATCAGTAGAGGAGATGTCACTTACGGATATTCAGGATTTTTACAAGGATTGGATCAAGCCAAATAATGCAACGATGGTAGTGGTTGGAGATTTGGAAATGTCGGAATTGACGGCAAAATTAGAAAAGCGTTTTGGCAAATGGAAAAAAGGAGATACCCCAACTAAAACCATTGCGACCGTACCTGTAGGAAAAGGAAAAAAACTGTACTTCATGGATCGAGCAGAATCCCAACAATCGGTGATCATTGCTGGATACCTAACCAATCCATATGGTAAAATTCCTCAAGCTGCGGAAGAAACGATGATCAATGTTTTTGGAGGACAATTTACTTCTCGCCTGAATATGAATCTTCGGGAAGACAAGCATTGGTCGTATGGTGCCCGTTGCTTTGTATGGGATGCTAAAGGACAAAGACCTTTCGTCGCTTACGCTCCAGTACAGACCGACAAAACGAGCGAGTCCATTCAGGAGATCATCAAAGAGTTTAATATGGTGGTCAAAGAAAAACCGATCATGGAAGAAGAGGTGGTGAAAAATACCACCAACAGCATCATGAAGTTACCTGGGCGTTGGGAGACCAATCGGGCTGTAGCCAGTTCGGTTACGGAAATCGAAAAATACGATTTGCCCAAAGACTACTATCAAAATTATGATAAAATGATGCGCAACCTCAAAACTTCTGAGGTGCAAGATGTCGCCAAACAAATGATTCATCCAGAACAACTCAATTGGTTTGTAGTTGGAGATAAAGCTAAGATCCTCGAAAGCTTGCAAGCTTTGGATTTTGATGAAATCATCTTGGTGGATGGAGATGGAAATCCTTTAGAAGTTTTGAAAAAAGGAGATGCTAAACCTTAATTAAGAGATTAAGCTTTGAAATCTTCTTTGACAAATAGTTGAAGAACAAAAAAATAAGCATCGACCATCCTCGGATAGTCGATGCTTATTTTTTTACTTTCTTAGGAGCCAAGAGGTCATACGAAATATCCTTACCCGCATGGATCGCCTGAATACCCAGTTGGAAAATAGGGGAGAGTTGCTCTGGAAGTTCTTGCTCATCACACCAGCGGATCGCCTTAAATTTATGAGGTTCCAAAATGGCAAGTTTCCCTTTCCATTTATGCGCCTGGTAAAAATCAATAATCTCGTAGTGATTTTTTTTACGCCTGCGCTGCAGCGTGTGTACCAGCTCTAGGTGTTTTTTCTTGATTTCCAAACCAATTTCTTCAAAGGTTTCCCTTTTTATGGCCTGGAGCGGTTTCTCATTTGGTTCGACTGTGCCACCTGGCAAACTATAACCGCCTCGATCTTCTCCTCTTTCCAGGAGAAGAATTTTCCCTTTTCTCTTCAGTAGAATCCTAACAGAATACCTAAAGTGTATTTTGTTCTGTTTCATTAGAATTAACGCTATTATGGAAATGATCTA
>CALLVY010000438.1 GCA_938015925.1 uncultured Saprospiraceae bacterium | reverse complement strand
TCGCATCGCTTGTTCGCGATCATTAGTGGTTAAGAATTTTTGAATGGCATTTAGGGCATTAAAGATAAAATGCGGATTCATTTGCGAGCGGAGGGCTTGTGTTTTCAGGGCATTGACTTCGTTTAAAAATGCTCTTTCTTTCCTTAGTTTTTGTATTCGGGCATTTACAAAATAGGCGATAACACCAACAAACGCTAAGATTCCCAGAAGCCAAAACCACCAAGACTCCCACCAAGGCGAATGAATAGAAAAATTGATTGTTGCGGGAGTCGCACTTAGGATTTGATCTTCATTAATTGCCAAGACTTCAAATAGATAATCGCCAGGTGTTAGATTTGGATAACGGGCAAAACGAGATTTAGTGATCACCCAGTCTTTATCAACCCCAGACATTTTGTATTGGTAAGAAATATCTCCTTTAGCCTTGAAGCCTATTCCAACAAAATCTACGTGAATACTATTTTGATCGTAAGTCAGATCAATGGAATTCATCACCGTGGTCTCCTGCTCTTCAATTTTCAAACCGGAGATAAGAATGGTCGGTGCTTTACTATTGAAATGGTTTGCGTTTACAGAAAAACTAACTAAGCCTTTTGTGGTTCCCACCCAGACTTGATCGTCGACCACCGCAATATCATTCACCTCATTCGCAGGCAGGCCATCGGTCTTATTGATCCACTCCCATTCTTTGGTTTTTAGATCCAACTTATTTAAACCATTATCTGTACCGATCCAAAGGTGTTGCTCGGTTCCCAGTATTTTTTTTATAGTGTTGCTTGCTAAATTATCGGTCGCTTTATATCTGTAAATAACTTTTCTGTTTTTTATTCCGATCACTCCATCTCCTCTCGTCCCAACCCAAACAACAGAATCAGAAGTTTGGCTGATGGACGAAATATTATAAGAATGGTGTTCTTCCTTTTCTAAAAAAGGAAGGAGTTTTTCGTTTTCATAAATATAGATTCCATTAATGCTGCCTATCCAAATGGCCTCGGAAAAATCTTGATACAGCGCGTAAGCTTTTTCATTTAAAATCGGTTCTACATTATCCAATAAACTTTTCCCTTCAAAATCATCTTGATAATCTTTAGCTATTCTATGCACACAACAATAGGAAGCATACCAAACACTTTCATCCTTTGCCTTCATTAAGGTTTTCATACTGGTCGCTATCCTATTTTTAAGAATAAGGCCTTTACTTAATTCCATCCATCCATTATCATTGGCAAACCAATAACCTCCATCTTCTTTGGATACCGTTTTTAAGGTTCGTCCAGAACCAGGTAATTGGTGTACCTGATTTAAAAATTGACTATCGATGATGGAGACTAAGCCTTTGTCGTGCCCAATCAGCAATCGTCCATTTGAATCATCGTATTCCAAGCTGTAAATTTCATTACGGGGAAGGTCAAAATTTCCAGATTGATAAACTTTAGTTTGTGAAGCAGTCACTACATAAACACCGTCTCCAGTGGTGGATATCCATTTATTTCCCTCTTGATCAATGTATATATGATTGGTCGCTATGTTATTTAAAAGGTAGGGTTCTTTTAATTCGCCACCAGTACTTGCAGATTTTTTAAAAACACCTTGGGTAGTGGCAATCCAAAATTCGTCATCAACAACAATTAAATTATTAATCGTATTACTTTTTTCAAACCACAAAAAAGGGCTTAATTTTTTTTCTTTATAAGAAAAAATGGAGCTTTCTGATTTATAAAATTCTACCAATTGTTGGTCTCCATAAAAATAGCTGGTCTGATAGTTTGCAAAGTCGGATCGATTTAAGAATGCTTCCGTTACCAGCGTGGTGTCTCTTTTGTCTAAAGACATCAATTCTAATGGGGATTCATCAACAAACGGAACAGTTACAAGCCTTAGCTTTTGGCCATCTTCTAAAAAAGAAAAAATTCTATTGAAAAAAGGCTTGAAATAGAAAGGTTCGGAAAACGATTGTTCGTCTTCCATTGAAAAACGGGAGATGTGATATTTCTCCTTTTCTTTCAAAGAGATCCAAACCGTATTATCCTTTATTTCCATATCTACTACGAAAGCCAAATCACCAGAAAAAATAGCCTCCGCATTGTGAATAAGCCCCTCCTCAATATAAAACAACTGTCCCGAAAGATTTAAAAACCATACTCGATCATAAGTATCGATCTCTATTTTCAACACTTCCTGATCATTCAGTTCCGCACTCTTAAAGTATTTAAAAACTTTCCCGTCAAAGCGACAAATCCCTTTCTCTGTACCCATCCAAATAAACCCCTTGCTATCCTGAGCTATATGATAGACGGTGCTGCTGGGTAAACCATCTTCATCAGTAAGGTGCCACATACCCGGCTCCTGCCCTATTGCACTTTGACATAGAAGGAAACAAAAAAAGATGCTTATATATTTTGCTATTTTTTTGATGGTTGTTTACCTTTTATATTCATAGTTTTCTTTCTTTGGGGAGTGCCTGTCTTTAGGTATTCTCTTAGAAAAAAAAAGGTAACCTGTAAATGATAGGTTTTGAAAAATAAAAAATCACTCCCTCATAAAGCCCCTACACTCATCCTAAAAAAGACAACACTCACTCATTCGACCTTGATCATCTAAGGCAGGAGACTTAATTTAAGGAAATGTTTGGATGATCGAATTCTAAGTATCCTCAATTTGATCACTTTTAAACTGATGCAGCTAAACCTAATTTTTCTTTTTACAAAAAACTACCCTTCCTGGTAGCTATTCCTTTCACCTTTTTTATAAAAATATCAAATCATGAAATTAAAATTATTAATCAGTTCCCTATTCTTTGTTTGTTTATTCGCTAGTTGTGAAAAAGAACAAATACTACTTACCGAACTCCCTCAAGAGGAAATGCAAACAAAGAGTAAATTGGCTACTAATCCTCCACCTCCACCTGCAGATTGCAAGACCGATTTTTATGCCTATAGAATTCCCTATGCTCCCAACGCTGAAACCCAAATAACCATTGCAAACTCAAGTACAGGAGAGATCGTCGCTCAATTTATGGGAGCAGGTACTCTTTACAATACCTACTTAGATACCGATACACAATACTACTGGGTCGAAAGTATAAGTTCCGATTGGTTTGTCGATTACTGTTCCTGTGGAAATAATATGGGTACCTTATCACATGGCCCTAGTAATTACTCTTTCATTACTTCTTCTGACAATTCAAATTACACCGTTTGTAATTTTTAGAATATTCTGAGTGCTTGTTTTAAAACAAGTTACATAGACCTTTTACATATGACAAAAAAGGAATTGACCGCACGGTCAATTCCTTTTTTCTTTTCTCCCAAAAAAAAGGGTTGAAGTCACTCACATGACTTACAACCCTGACTTGGAATTATGAAAACAAACTCAAAAAGAATAAACATCAAGTTGGTTATGTTAGCTACTCATGATGTTGTTTTATGCTTACTGTTGTTGTGTAATTTCTCTTAGTAATTTAGTTCTGGTTTTTTGGCCGTTTTCAAAAATTTCCAGATGATGGGTTCTCCAAATAGCCGGTGTAAGTATTGGACCTGAAAGATTCAGATTCCTTGGGTTTTTTGGAGGGGGGTGGCTATTTTTTGAAACGCCATACATCTGGTTTTTTTAGGGAGTAGAACTCATTGTAAAAATAGTGTGATTGCTTTTTTAAAATTTTTATTTGTTTGTGTAATTTTGCTTTATCGTTGAATCATTTTTTTTGCTTTCGTTCGCTGTTGCTCATGGGGCTTCTGTGTCGGGCTCGCGGTGTATTTGCTTGAAGTACTATCGTTAGGCCTCCCGTCCGCTTTAATTCGCTGTTGCTCATGGATCTCCTGTGTCGATCTCGCGGTGCCTTCGCTTGAAGCATTGTCATGCTTCACCCCTACGGGGATCGCTCAGTTATTTAATAAGACTCACATCTCCCTTATACAGTTGCTTCACCCCATCCACAAACTCCAACTCTGCATAAAAAGTATAGACCGCAGGATTCAATGCTTCGCCTCTAAAAAATCCATCCCAACCAACGCGGGGATCATTTGGCGCTGCATTTTTGACTTCAAATAATTGTTCGCCCCAGCGATTATAAATGCGCAGGACATTGATTTGCCGAACAGAAAAAGGATCGGAATGCACAAAGAATACATCATTGCTGCCATCTCCATTTGGAGAAAAAGCATTGGGGATAAAAACGTTGCGATCTTTGCGAACGCGCAAGAGGGTTTCATCACCGGCCACACAGCCATTGGTATCAATGACGGTGACTTGATAGCGTGTATTATGGAAAACGGT
>CALLVY010000437.1 GCA_938015925.1 uncultured Saprospiraceae bacterium | reverse complement strand
TACATCTCCAGTGATCGTCAAGTCTGTAAAATCTTGTCCGCAATCTATTAAAGTATCTGCGGGGGCGGTAAAGCTTGGTGCGATGGTATCTTGTACCGTGATGACTTGAGTCATTACTGCACTATTTCCGCAAGCATCCGTCACGGTAAATTCACGAGTAATCGTTCCGGTATTATTACATGCTGTTAATACATTGATATCACTTACTGCTACAATCAAACCAGTACCACAATTATCGAGAGTATCACTTACATCGCCAGTGATTGCCAAGTCTGTAAAGTCTTGTCCACAATCGATCAAGGTATCTGCTGGAGCAGTAAAAGTTGGGGCGATGGTATCTTGCACGGTGATGACTTGTGTCATTACGGTACTATTGCCGCAAGCATCCGTCACTGTAAATTCGCGCGTAATGGTTCCCGTATTATTACAAGCAGTAAGTGCATTGACATCACTGACGGTTACCGTCAAACCAGTACCACAAACATCTAAGGTATCACTGATGTCTCCGGTGATCGCCAAGTCGGTAAAGTCTTGTCCACAATCTATCAAGGTATCTGCCGGAGCGGTAAAGGTTGGTGCGATCGTATCTTGTACGGTGATGACTTGTGTCATTACCGTACTATTTCCGCAAGCATCCGTTACTGTAAATTCACGCGTGATCATTCCAGTATTATTACATCCTGTTAATGCATTTACATCACTTACCGCTACGATCAAACCAGTGCCGCAGTTATCTAGCGTATCACTCACATCTCCGGTGATCGACAAATCCGTAAGGTCTTGTCCACAATTTATTAGGGTATCAGCTGGAGCGGTAAAAGTTGGGGCGATGGTATCTTGTACGGTGATGACTTGTGTCATTACGGTGCTATTACCGCAAGCATCCGTTACCGTAAATTCACGAGTGATCGTCCCAGTATTGTTGCAAGCTGTTAATGCATTGACATCACTTACCATTACCATCAAACCAATCCCACAATTATCTAGGGTATCACTTATATCTCCGGTGATTGCTAAATCTGTAAAATCTTGTCCACAATCTATCAAGGTATCTGCCGGAGCAGTAAAGGTTGGAGCTAAGGTATCTTGTAGCGTGATGATTTGAGTTTGGGTCGCACTATTTCCACAAGAGTCTGTTACTACAAATTCGCGAGTGATCATTCCGGTATTATTACAGGCAGTAAGCACTGCATTGGTATTGATAACGACCATTAAACCAGTCCCACAATTATCTAAAGTATCTGTAACATCTCCAGTGATCGTTAAATCCATCCAATCTTCGGTACAATCGAGAAGCGTGTCTCCCGGAGCCGTAAAAGTTGGTGGAGTCGTATCTTGAACCATGATGGTTTGGGTATGCGTAAATGCATTTCCACAATCATCTGTTGCTGTCCAAGTTCTGGTAATCGTAGATTCTCCTTGACAAGTTCCGGCTGTCGTATTTTCGGTAAACATTACTACAGGTGCAGCAGCGGTACAAGGATCTACAGCGGAAACCACCGGAGCGACTGGAATAGCATTGCAATCCACCAAAGTATCCATAGGCAATGGCGAAAGGATTGGTGCGATGGTATCAAAAACGAAAGTGAATGTTTGCATGCAGGTATCCGCATTCATATTCTCATCCGTAATAACATAAGAACGAGTGATGGTTCGCATACAACCAGCATCGGTGGTATCTTGATAAGAAGTTAGTATCGATGTTCCACAACCATCAGTGACGGTCGGTAAGGCAGGGTCAGGTCTTCCTCCTGCATTAAAATCTGTAGCGGCCAGTGGTGGAGAGACATTACATCCGGGTGGTAAATCAAAATCATCTGCTGGACAGGTAATCGTTGGTGGAACGGTATCTTGTACCGTAATTAGTTGAGTTTGAATACTGCTGTTGCCACAATCATCGGTTACCGTAAACGTTCGCATTATTGTTCCGGTATTATTGCAATTTGTTAAGTCGGCAACATCTGTGACTGCTACCATTAAGCCTGGTCCGCAAGCATCGAGCGTATCCGTTATATCTCCGGTAACGGCAAGGTCATTGACGTCTTGGGTGTGATCAATTATGGTATCAGTTGGTACGACAAAAGTTGGTGGAGTGGTATCCTGTACCATGATGGTTTGGGTATGCGTAAATGCATTTCCACAATCATCTGTTGCCATCCAAGTTCTGGTAATGGTAGATTCTCCCTGACAGGTTCCAGGTACTATATTTTCGACAAACATTACAACAGGTGCAACAGCGTTACAAGGATCTACAGCGGAAACCACCGGAACTCCTGGAATAGCATCGCAGTTTACCAAAGTATCCATAGGCAATGGCGAAAGGACTGGTGCGATGGTATCAAAAACGAAAGTGAACGTTTGCATGCAGGTATCCGCATTCATATTCTCATCCGTAATAACATAAGAACGAGTGATGGTTCGCATACAACCAGCATCGGTGGTATCTTGATAAGAAGTTAGTATCGATGTTCCACAACCATCAGTGACGGTCGGTAAAGCAGGATCAGGTCTTCCTCCGGCATTAAAATCTGTCGCTGCCAGTGGTGGAGAGACATTACATCCGGGTGGTAAATCTAAATTATCTGCAGGGCAGGTAATCGTAGGAGGATCACAACACAAGGCAGAATTTACGGTAAGTGTGATGACTGCTTGAGTAGGACAATTGGTTCCTGAATCAATGTAAACGACATAAATATCTTGAGTGACAGTTGAGCTTACGGTAGTACCAATAGTAAAACCGGTAAAGGTTGTTGAGTTGGTCAGGTCAATGGGTAAGCCACTAGGATCAACAGCAAAAAAGAAAAAATCAGTTGCATTATATGCAGGTAAGTAAGTTACCTCTGTCGTAAGATCTATGGTCGCGACTCCATCATTACAAAATGGCGCGGGCTGCATCGTGACAGACATGGTGTTCGCATCAGGTACCACTAGTACTTGAGGGTTACTGGTAATCGTTCCAGCACAACCTCCTGCATCTGACACACTTACTAAATCATAAGTTCCTCCACAAAGTCCCGTTAAAGTATAAGGAGAAGAAACACCTGCTATCATAATTGGTGCTCCCCCATTTAAAGAATATTCAAAATCAAAAGTAGCATTTCCTACAAAACTAAAAGCTATAGAACCATCGCAAGGAGCACAAGTAGTTGGTTGGGTAGAAGCGTCAATGACCGCTTCAGGAGTTGGTCGAATATTGACACAAGCTTCATCTGTATCAACGGAGCCGAGACACATGGCGCCACCTTGGTCTGTTATGGATACCAAGGATACTTTTACTTCCGCAGTGGTCGGGCCTGTAATAGTAATGGTTCCTATTGGAGCAGACATCACAACTGCAGCTTGTGCTGCACCATCTATTGCATAGACTACATCAAATGGTCCGGTTCCTCCAGAGATTAAAACATCTATCGTAACACTTGCCATATCCGCAACACAAACATCCAATCCAACAGGCACTAAATCCGCTACGGGGCAACTCACGTTTATAGCAATGGTATCCGTAAAAGGACTCCCTTCATCTCCGGCAGCATCTGGGCAATTGACTATATCAAAAGGAGCAACTTCTGCTCTAAAATTAAAAGTTCCCGCTGGGCAGGCATCTGCTGGTACGGTAAATTCACAACAAGCCGTTGGAGGCGTGGCAGGAGGTGCGCATAGACTTAATACATCCAATCCAGCTCCAGGATTAGTAGTATAAGAAACAATGTCAATCAAGGTTCCCGCACCATCGTGAAGGGTCGCATCGTCTCCAGTATTATTCCAAATAAAACTAGCTCGCTGATTATAACTACAACTAAGCGTAATACAATCACCACTCGCCAATGTTGTTCCTGCTGGAAAAATATGAGAAGGATCTCCAGCTCCAAGTCCTCCAGTATTGTCATCCAATTCCCAACCAGAAAGATCTACTATCGGATTATCTGTATCGCAAGAACAGCCATTACAAATCGTAATACTTTCCGGCATAGCGCCTCCACATTCATCTGGAGTTCCATCAGGAATTAAGGACTGAATGAATACGGTAGATCCGCTAGACCCCATTACCATAGGACAAGGTTCTACAGGTGTTGGCATTGAACAGAAGTCGGTTTCAAATATTCCATCATTATCCAAATCTGCCTGAATAAGAATGGCTCCTCCTTCGGACAACATATCTCCAGAAAAACAAAATTCTAAAATATCTCCAGGACAAGCATCAACTGGCCCTGCCGCCCCATCGACTGTGAAATTATAATTTTCGGGACAGACGGGAGGAAGTTCACAATCATCATTAATGGTAAAGGTAATGGGAGGAAAACCACAAGTACCATTATCTGCTATTGTAATAGAATAACCGGAATTAGCTACTCCATCTATAGGTAGCAAAAATATTCCTGTACTATTGACCTGATCGGCATTCGTACCTGACAAATCAGTTAGGGTAAAAGTAAAATCACCCGTTCCTCCGGTAATATAATCGTTGGCATTGATGGCTCCGGGAGCCGGAGTACCTGTGCTACATGAAATCGCACAAGGTATTTGTGGAACATCAGCCATGCCATCACCATCACAATCAAAGGCTAGTGTTTCTGCTAATACAATAGTAAAAGTTTCTGTTTCGTAACATTCATTTGGATTAGATTGGCTGTGCGGATTTCCAGTTGTTCCACAGCAATCGGTCCAATCATCCCAAACCAATCCAAAGTCATAAGTACCGGGACTGGTAATATTAGTGGTATAAGTTAAAGTAGTCGTTTCGCCGCTAATCGCATAAGTTGACCAAGCCACATTAGCATTGAGAATGGGATCAAAAATATAAGATCCTGTTTTCATATTTCCTTGATGGGTAGAAACGGCCAATTCTTCCACATGCTGCCAGTTATAAATTTCTGCGGTAAAGGTCACCATTCCTGGATTACACAGAGAAGTAGTAGAGGTATAAAAGACAAAAGTAGGATCGTCATTTGCTTCGCCCGGAGTGGGGTGATCGGTATAAGCCCATTGGCCGCTTGGGTCGCCGCAGGCGGTTGGGGTAAAAGCAGTTGGGGTAAATCCTTCTGCCGTTATGCCACCAGTAGCGCCGCCACCATTGTCTAAATTTTGGCCATCGCTACTTTGTGTACTACTGGTCACTTCGCCATCCGTATGAGAAGGTGATCCTCCAATTCCTCCTGCGGTAGTCCCAGGATCTAGACGGATAAAAGAAGAATTACATCCGACATGATCTCCTGGATTCCAAGCATACCAAAGTCCATTATCGCTTGCTCCACCAATTGCAGGTACCGTAAAAGTACCAGGATTGGTAGGCGTATTACATGGGCATCCCATATCTGTAGGAAGTACTGGTACAGCCGTAGCATTACCGCCATCCCCTCGTCCTCCTAGAACAGTGCTTGGGTTATCATTTACGACACCATTGCCGTCATTATCTCCAAGGGTATAATCATTTCCATTAATGGTAACTGATACGTGATCAGGATTTCCATTTCCACCACCATCCCAGTAGATTCCATCCCAAGGCGTTCCATCTGGTAAGAATAGAAAAACTTGTTCTCCATCTCCATTTGCACTTTGGGTTCCTGGATTATCTAGCGTAAAACCACTTGCAGCAGGATCGTAAAAATTAGCGTTTGCTGGATCGCATACATCAAAATCAATTGGAGCACCTGCATTAAAATCTCCTTCTATGCCTCCTCCAGCACTCAGGCCATTGGAAGAACCATTTATTCCTACGCCACAACTAGAAGTAGCATCTTCTAAACATGCGATGACAAAAACACCATCAGCGGGGATAACTGTTCCGGGTGGTATAAGCACAGCCCATTCGGTGTCTGTCAATACCATACATCCGATCATTGTTCCTGGAGGTCCTGCGATTTCTACTATAGCATCATTGCAAGCACAAGACTGTGCGGCATCAGCAGATATTTCACTGAGTACTACATTTGCAAAATCAGCATATGGATCAGAAGCTACGCCATCAAAGCAGGCAGCATCATTGGGAGCAGCAGGACATTGTGAAAAAATGGGAGTAGAAAAAATAGAGAGGAAGAGCAAAAACAAAAATTTGTTTTTTGCTTTTAGCGTTTGGTGATTCCTATTCATGGAGGTAGAATTTGTCAGGATCATATGGGATATTTTTATGTATTTTGCTTGGGTAAAATCACTATTTAGCCATAGCTATACGCGAATGAGGCCTACAATATCATGGATATATAGATATTGTACTATCACGCGAGTGAAGCAGGCTTACTAAAAGGCACAGCCCCTAAAAGGAAGTCCTTTTTGCTTTTAATAAATCGGTTTGGGATAAAATAGATCAGAAAATAGAGGAATTGAAAAAGCTCTCACTTAACAAAACTTTTCCAAAAATACAAAATCTTGTATAATATTAAAAAAATCAACCAATTAAAATATATTACTATATGTAATGTTTTCACTAAGTTTTGGTACTCCTGAGGTGGTATAGGCGGAAAGTCCCGCTTATACTAGTTGATTTTTCCTCTTATAACTATTCCTTTAAACCTGAAATTCGCTAGCTTAGTTACAATTGAAAGAGACTTAATCTTCAAGTATACTTAGTATTTAGGGGGAAGTCTCTTGTTTTAAGAAATAGTATTAGTTGGCATTTGGTAGATTGAGAATCATGGTAGCTCCTTCTCCGGGAGTACTTTCGATGGCGAGTTTGGATTTATTTTTTGTAATTAACTTGACACAGGTGGAGAGCCCTAAACCATTGCCTCTTTCATTTTCCGTTCCCTTTTGACTTTCTGAAGGCAGGCCTGAAATGGCTCTTTCGATTTGTTCTTCAGACATTCCAATTCCATGATCGATGATGAGCATTCGTTTGCCGCCGTTCCAATCTTCGGAGCGGATTTCTATGGTAGAATTTGGGTGAGAATATTTGATGGCATTGTGTAGTAAGTTACGGGAGATTATCGTCATAGCGTTTTTATCGAAAAAGCATTTTAGGTCTTCCTCCAAATTATTTTGCACTAAAAGTCCTTTTTCATTGAGGGCATAATCCAGATCATTGGTAACCATGTTTAGGTATTCGTTGACATTGATGGTTTGTGGATCATGCAAAAACTCATCCTTTTGAGAGATGGCCCAATCGAGTAGGTTATTTAAAACATAGTTGATTCGGTTTCCTGCTTTTTCAAAATGGTCTGCAAAATCCAGTAAACGTTCTTGATCATTCTGTCGCAGGAGGTAACTAATTTTCCCACTTAAATTCCGAAAGGAAGCAGCCGGACCTTTCAAGTCGTGCGCCAAAATTCCAAAGAGTTGATTTTTGGAAGCATTGATGGTTTCTAGTTGTTTATTATTATTTCTTAGTTTTTGATAAAGGTAGCCCCCTGCCAATAGACCGAAGAAAAGGAGCAAGCCAATTAATCCAAACAGGTTGGATCGAGATCGGATTAAAGTTGCTTCTTTTTGCAAAGCGAGGTTTTCTTTTTCCTTCTGCGCTGTTTCATATTTTTCTTTTAACTCCAGCACTTGCTTATTCTGTTCTTTTTCTAAAAAGCCTTTTTGCAATTGCTCATTCTCTTCTTGAAATTTTAAAAACTGATCAAACTTATTTGTTTCTGCATAGAGGAGATAAAGTTCTTTTGTGATTGCTTCCAGTTCTCTATCGTCCTCCACTTCTTTTACAAAATGATAAGCTTGCAACAAATAGGATTCTGCTTTTTTGAATATTTTTTTCTTCCGATAGCTACTTCCCAAAATTTTATACGAAATACTTTTAGACTGTAAGCTCATATCAGATTTCAGTTCTAATGCGCTCAATTCATAGGCAATAGCTTGATCTATTTCTCCTCTGGAAGAATAAAGTATCCCAAGATTTGTCAAACAAATCGCCTGGTCTTTTTTGTTATTAAATTTCTTGTAAATCGTTAAAGCTTTTTGATAATTTTCTTCCGCTAGTGTTATCATTTCATTTTTTTCCGCCTCTTCTAAGTTGTTGCTATTCCTTATCAAATATTGGAGATTAATAGCAATTCCCTGATAGTTAGTCGCCATCGAATTACTATCTCCTAATTCCTGATGGATGGTCAATGACTTCTGAATATATTCAATCGCGGTTTCGTGCTCTTCAATAAAAATATAGACTCCCGCAATATTCCCATAACCCGATCCAAGATTTGGTTTATCTCCTTTTGCCTCAAATATTTCTATCGACTTAAAGTAATTCGCCAAGCCTTCTTCATAATTGCCTTTGATACAATAAACAACTCCAATCGAATTATAGACCCTTGCTTCCATGGTCTTATTTTCCACCACTTTACAAAGCTCCAACACCTCTTCATAATAAGTCTTTGCTTTTTCTGGCTCCTTAAACAAAAGTGCATGCCCTATTCCATACAGCAAATCCATCCGAACGGAATCTGCTTCTGGATGCATTTCCAAAAGTTGTTTTAAACTATCTACATTAGAAGATTGAGCTGCAAGAGACAAACTAAACAAAAGAGTACAAAATACTAGAAAGGTAGATTTCATAAGGCAATTGGTCTGATGTGGTTATCCAAAAATAGGAAATGAATCGTAGTATTACCTCCTTTTCCTCCTTTTTTTCTACCACCAATCTACCTCAACAATAATATCTTAACCTAATAAAAAACAAAGAAGCCTTCCGATTCACTCAGAAGGCTTCTTATTTTAACACGCGTTATCTATAATCATGGAATCCAAAAATCCTATTCCACAATAATCATTTTCATCGTAGCAGAATCATCCGCAGTATCCA
>CALLVY010000436.1 GCA_938015925.1 uncultured Saprospiraceae bacterium | reverse complement strand
AACCTTATTCTTCGTTAAAAAGCCTCGCCGATGCTAAGGCATCGCCTTGGCTACCCGTCCGCATTGCGGTTCACAAGTTTGCACTTGTTCATGCCTCGACTAAGCCTGAAACTCATCCCATTTTAATGGCAAAATAATTCTACTCACTAACTTACCTTTCTCTTGATCTATACCCCTAAAGACGCCATCAATTTGATTCTTGACGCATCGCTTAGAGCTTTTCACATTTCTTTAACAGGAAAAAACATGTAAACAACTGATAATCAGCAAATTACTCCGCAGTAGTCAAGATTCCATTAACATTCGTTTTTACCGCCACATCCATAATGGCAACGACATATTGTACAGGAGTATTTTTCTCTGGAGAAATGGTTACATCTAATTTTCCACTACTCGAACGATTCAAACGTTTGAGAGCAGTTGTTAAATTGGACAATTTTATGGTCTTTCCATCTAAGCGATACACCCCTTTTCGGGTAATGGAGATATCAGGGGGAGTATCATTAGAAACCGTAGGGTTAGAACTTCCTGGCAGCTTTAGATAAAGCGCGTTAGGAGAAACCAGGTTGGAGGTCAGCATAAAAAAGATCAACAACAAAAAGATGATGTCTGTCAAAGAAGACATACTAAATTCTGCACTGACTTTACTTTTCTTTTTTAGGCCCATGTGGAATGGATGATTTTATAAATTGATTCAAGCTTCCAATGTGTGACTGGATTTTCTTGATTTGAAAAACTGATATTTATTTCGTTCTTGGACAAATCCCGTGGTCAATCAAAAAGAAGAACAAAAACTTGTATTGAGCTTGCCGAAATAAGCGTTTGTTCTTCTTTTTGGTTGGCTCACACACGGGATTTTCAGAGAACCATTTACTTCGGCCTTGGCTGTGTGGCTAAAATAGCTCTAGCCTTGAGTGATTTTGCGATATTCATCACATCTACTACCCTTTCAAAAGGGGTATCTACTTCCGCAGCGATTGTAATGGTAGCAACGCCTTCCTCTTTTGAGGCTTCTCTTACACTCTTCCCCAACTCCGCTTTCAAAGCAGATAATCGCATATCCTTGTTTTTGTAGCTAAACGTACCATCTTTGGTAATAGAGACTGCAATGGAGGTCGGAGCCGTAGATTTGATATCCGACTCTGGCAATTGAAAAGGTTTGATCTGCACAAAATTGGCAGTCAACATAAAAAAGATCAACAGCAGAAAGATGATGTCCGTCAAAGAAGACATACTGAATTCTGCGCTAACTCTATTTCGATTTTTTAAACCCATAGTTTGGACTGGTTGATGTTGAAAAATCAGTTAGGGGTCCGCTTAAGCCGTTGGCTCTTGTAGCATATCCATAAAATCTACAGTCGTTCGTTCCATATTGTAAACGACTTTTTCAACATTAGCTACCAAAAGGTTGTATCCCACAAAAGCGAAAATACCAATAGCCAAACCAAAAGCAGTTGTAATCAAGGCTTGGTAAATACCACCGGCCAATACATCAGGTGTAACATTTTGCTCAGTTGCCATCTTATAAAAGGCTAAGATCATCCCCGTTACTGTTCCAAAGAAACCAATCATTGGAGCCGCACCAGCGATACTGGCCAAACGCGAAAGGTTTTTTTCCAAACGGAAAACTTCCAGATTACCGACATTCTCAATTGCTGCGTCAATATCTCTTAGTGGTTTACCGATTCTCATCAATCCTTTTTCTACCATACGAGCTATGGGGGAATCTGTGGTTTGACAAAGTGCACGTGCTCCAGCAATATTACCTGCTGCAACATTGGCTCGGATATTATTCATAAAACTCTCATCAATATCTCCAGCTTTCTTAATCGTAAGGTAGCGTTCGATAAAAATATAAAAAGCGATGATCGACAAAATCAACAGAATGGTCACAATGGCGATTCCCATGATCCCTCCCTGAGTAATCAGATCAAACAAACTTTGGCTTCCTTCTGCAGGAGCTTCTTGAAATAATAAAAGGGTATTGCTAAACATAAGAATTAATGGTTTTAAGTTTTGGGCATTTCTATTAAAAATACCACAGGTTTTGTATGTTTTAAATCTGGAAATCTCGAAAAAAAATACGCTGGAGATTCCAAAACGAATTCAAAGCCCCCAAATTATCAATTGACAGACGATTTTTAAAGTTTTTGGGCAAATATTCTTTCAATTCCAGCTCTACAAGCCTTTTTACCTCCATTCCGCTCTTTTTATCCCCAAAAACGCTTGTATTGAGTTTGTCGAAATTGCCAATGCCTACCTTATTAATAGTACGATATTAAACTGGTTAAATCTCATTTTGCTCTGAATCCGCTAAATTGTAGCCAAATCAAAACAAAAACCATCAAAATGTTCTTTTAATGAAACAAATGAGGGTTAAAAGGCATATCAAAAGTAGTTTCCTTTTGTTTAGCCTATTAATTCCTTTCTAGAGCATTTTCCTGCAAGGAATTATTCGTTGATTTTTGTACATTTGTATTTTGGCGAATATTCGCTGCATCTAGAAACTTTGATAATCATTTTTCAATAACAGCATCACAATCCACTTAGCAATGATGAATGTAACATCCGATTCTCCTACAAAAAACTCTTCTGCCTCTTCTTCCGGGCATCAATCACGACATATAAAAAAGGTAGCTGTTTTGGGCTCCGGAGTCATGGGCTCAGGAATTGCCTGCCACTTTGCCAACATTGGCTTACAGGTAGTCATGCTCGATATCGTTCCTTTTGACCTAAAAGACGAAGAAAAAAACAATCCCGCAGCTAGAAACAGAATTGTCAATAGCGCTCTAAAGGCTTCCCTCAAAGGAAAACCGGCTCCGCTTTATGACAAACAATTTGCTTCTCGCATCACCACAGGAAATTTTGATGATGATCTCGACAAGATTGCAGATTGTGATTGGATCATCGAAGTGGTCATCGAAAGACTAGATATCAAAAAACAAGTTTTCGAAAAAGTAGAAAAGCACCGCAAAGCTGGCGCTTTGATTACTTCCAATACTTCAGGGATTCCTATCAATCTAATGCTAGAAGGTCGCAGCGATGATTTCCGCAAACATTTCTGTGGAACGCACTTCTTCAACCCTCCACGCTACTTGCGTCTCCTTGAAATTATTCCTACAGCAGATACCGCTCCTGAAGTGGTCGACTTTTTTATGGAATATGGCGACCTCTACCTTGGTAAGCAAACGGTATTGTGTAAAGACACGCCAGCCTTTATCGCCAACCGAGTTGGGGTATACGCAATGGCTAAGATTTACCAATTGACGACAGAGCTAGGCATGACCATCGAAGAAGTAGATAAGGTCACTGGCCCTGCTATCGGAAGACCTAAAACGGGAACTTTCCGCTTGGGAGATTTAGTCGGTCACGATACGGCAGCCAAAGTAATCGAAGGGATCAAAACCAATTGTCCAACAGACGAACAAGCGGGTGCCTTTGAAATTCCTAAATACTTACAATTCCTTTTAGACAATAAATTTCTTGGAGATAAAACCAGAAAAGGTTTCTATCAAAAAACCAAGGAGAAAGATGATAAAGGTCGCAAAATCATTTTGGCTTTAAACTTAGAGACCTTAGAATACGCTCCTTCTACTCGTCCAGCTTTGGCGAGTCTCAAAGCCGTTAAAACAATCGACAGTTTACCCAAACGGGTCAAGATGATGTTTGATGCAGAGGACAAAGGAGGAGAATTGGTTAGAAAATCATTGCTCGGACTTTTTGCTTACGTTTCCAATCGTGTTCCAGAAATTTCTGACAACCTCTACAGCATTGATGATGCATTACGCGCAGGTTTTGGTTGGGAAATGGGACCTTTCGAATATTGGGATACCATCGGTGTAAAAACTGGAATTGAAAAAGCAGAAGCCAATGGCGAAAGTATTGCGACTTGGGTGAAAGATATGGTGGCCGCAGGTCACGAAAGCTTTTACCGAATCAATAAAGGCAAACGTCAATATTACGATCAGGTAAGTAAGGCTTATCAGGATATGCCTGGTGCAGAAGAATTTATCGTACTTGATAACTACCGCGAAAATGCTCCTGTATTTAAAAATAGCGAAATCGTTTTACACGATATCGGCGACGGAGTTCTTTGCCTCGAATTTGTCAGCAAGGCCAACTCTATCGGAGAAGGGGTATTGCGTGGAATGAATGAAGCGATTCAAATCGCAGAAGATGGCGATTGGAAAGCTTTGGTAATTGGAAATAATGCCCAACACTTTTCGGTTGGTGCCAACTTGATGATGATCGGCATGCTCGCCTTCCAACAGGAATTTGAGGAGCTAAATATGGCCGTCAATCTTTTCCAACAAGCGACCATGCGTTGTCGCTACTCTAGCATTCCTGTAGTCGCTGCTACCCAAGGCTATGTCTTTGGTGGTGGATGTGAAACCGTGATGCATTGTGATGCTGCCGTTTGTGCTGCCGAATCTTACATTGGTTTGGTAGAAGCAGGCGTTGGATTGATTCCTGGTGGTGGTGGAACCAAAGAATTTGCTTTGCGCTTATCTGATTCCTTCGATGTAGGTGATGTAAAAATTCCTAAGTTGATCGAAAGATTTAGAACCATTGCCATGGCAAGTGTTGGAACTTCCGCTTATGAAGCTTTCAACTTGGGTTACCTCGATTCAAAAAGAGATTCTGTTTCGGTAAACGTTCATAGAAATATTGGCGAAGCGAAAAAGAAAGCCTTAGAATTGTCTCATGGTTATACGCAACCTATTCAACGCGAGGACATCTTAGTATTGGGTCGTGGTGGTTTAGGTGCTTTGTATGCTGCGGCTAATGAATTGATGCTTGGTCGTTATGCTTCACCGCATGATATCAAAATTGCCAAAAAAGTAGCTTATGTACTTTGTGGTGGGGACCTCACTGGCGAGCAAAGAGTTTCTGAGCAATACTTGCTTGACGTAGAACGCGAAGCTTTCTTGAGTCTCTTAGGAGAAAAGAAAACATTGGAGCGCATCCAACACATGTTGCAAACCAATAAGCCTCTAAGAAACTAAGAGACTTTTTTATAGAAAAAATAAAGTTGCCTTTGCGGGCATTTAATAAATTCAAGGAGAAGCATTTTTAAATTTTTCTCCTCCAAATAAAAAGTAAAATATCATGGAAGCATATATTGTAAAAGCTTATCGTAGCGCAGTTGGAAAAGCCAAAAAAGGTGGATTCCGAAATTACCGTTCAGATGATTTGGCGGTAGATGTCATCAATCACTTGATGGCCAATACTCCTGAATTAGAAAATGGATTGATCGACGATGTGATCGTTGGTTGTGCCAATCCTGAAGGAGAACAAGGGCTACAAATTGCTCGACAAATTTCTGTCCGAGCATTAGGAAAAGAAGTACCAGGAATGACCGTGAATCGCTACTGCGCTTCTGGCCTCGAAACCATTTCTATCGCTGTGGCGAAAGTCAAAGCAGGAATGGGACATTGCTATATCGCTGGTGGAACGGAGAGCATGAGTATGCTCCCGATGACGGGTTATAAACTTTCGCCAAGCTATGCTACGGCAAGTACTACTCCTGACTACCTCGTCGGAATGGGAACTACTGCGGAAGCGGTGTCTAAGAAATACGGTGTTACCAGAGAGCAAGCCGATGAGTTTTCTTTTAACTCTCATGTAAAAGCAGCGAAGGCAATTGACGATGGAAAATTTGTGGATGAGATCGTACCGGTAACGGTAAAAGAAGTTTTTGTAAAAGACAACAAACGTCAGGAGTCAGAGCATACGGTAGCCATGGATGAAGGCGTAAGAAGAAGTACGACAGTGGAAGGCTTGTCTAAGCTTCGCGCGGTCTTCGCCAATGGCGGAGTCGTAACAGCGGGTAACTCTTCTCAAACTTCAGATGGTGCTTCTTTTGTACTCGTGATGAGTGGCGAAATGGTGAAGCAATTGGGGTTGACGCCGATCGCTCGTTTGGCTGCTTGTTCAGTCGCTGGAGTAGAGCCCCTTTATATGGGTATCGGTCCTTGTGCGGCGATTCCAAAAGCATTGGCTCAAGCAGGACTTAAACTCAATGACATTGATCAGATCGAATTGAATGAAGCTTTTGCGGTACAGTCTTTAGCAGTTATCAAAGAAGCTGGTTTGAATCCTGATATCGTTAATGTCAATGGTGGCGCGATTGCTTTGGGACATCCTTTGGGATGTACGGGAGCGAAGTTGTCTACACAATTGTTTAATGAGATGCGTCGTAGAAAGCAGAAGTATGGAATGGTGACTGCCTGTGTGGGTGGTGGCCAGGGTATTGCTGGAATTTATGAGTTGTTGAATTAGCATTGATGTTTGCCTTTGGGCAAATTTAGAAATAAGATCGCCCCGGAATTCTTTTGAATTTCGGGGCGTTTTGTTTTACGCTGAGAGGCATTGGATATTGGAACTAGAGGTTGCGAGTGCTGTTACAATTCCTTAGCAAAACGTCCCCTCACTCCCACTCGCAAACCAGCCAAATATCTCCGAACATCAAAAACACCTTCCGGCCTCAATAGATTAGCTTTCCCTTCTGGCTCCACAAAAACAGATAGGATATTTTTTACATTAACATCCATTCCAAAACCTAGCACCCAAGACAGGCTTACTTTATTGACATTCGTGATTACTTTCTCTTCCAATGGGTCGAATGGTCTACTGGGGTTTGGATTGCTGATAAAGATTCTTCTATTTCGATACTCTATTTCCGGTTGAGGGCCAGTCCGACAATACCATCGAAAGATTCCTTTTTGGAAAAATAATTTAGTGGTAATTGGAATTGCTATTGTAAAGTATTCGATGAGTTCATGCCCCCCGTCTATTGTTTCGGGAATCCCTCCAAATGGGCCTGCTGAATTATCCAGGGTAAGGCCACTTATTCCATTGCTAGCATGAAATTCAAAGGTACTAGTATTTCCTTCTCGAATGGTTTGAAAAACCAGACCCGTATTGATCGCCCAATTTTTGGCAATGTCTTTTTCAAAACCTAGCCCGATACTATTAGAATAGGCAGGAACAAAACCATCATTTTGTAGAAAATCGGAGGACAGGTAATTGGAATATTGAGGCGTGTAGTAGGCTTCTAGTCCCCAGCTTTTGTTGGCATTTTGTGCAGTTAGGGAAAAGGTACAAAGTAGTAAAAAGAGCAGTGTCTTGATACTCAAACCTATCTCTCTCACAGGCCATGATTTACTTTTTTTTGGAGGTAAGGTTTTAGCAGAAATACGAACAAGTTTTAAGTTTTTCATTTTATGATTTTTCTTTATTTAAAAGCAACTAATCGATCCTTTACAATTCCCGACCAAATCGCCCCCTTACTCCTACGCGCAAGCCCGCCAAATACCTCCGAGTTCCAAAAATATCTTGCGGTTTCAAGAGGTCAACTTTTCCTTCTGGTTCCACAAAAACAGATAAAACATTTTTCAAATTTACTTCCATACCAATACCAAAAGCCCAAGACAGGTTCACTTTATTGACTTTTGTAATCACTTTCCTTTCTATTGATCCAAATGGATTACTCGAGTCTGGATTAGCTATAAATATTCTTTTATTTTGAAAATGTATTTCCGGTTGAGGGCCCGTTCGGCAATACCAGCGAAGTATTCCCTTTTGGACAAATAGCTTCATGGTAATTGGTATGGCCACGGTAAAATGCTCTAGGTTTCTGTTTGGAAATTCACCTGGATTATTATAATAATCGGCCGAAAGGGATTCAGGATTCTTGCTCATTACACCTCGTTTATTTTTATCTTTTTCCCGTACATTTTGAAAAACAAGCCCCATATTGATCGCCCAGCTTTTGGCAATATTTTTTTCAAAACCTAGTCCGATGCTGTAGGAATAAGCAGGAACAATATCATCATTTTTCAGAAACCCAGAGGACAGATAATCAGAATACTGCGGCGTATAGTAAGTTTCAAATCCCCAGCCTTTGTAGGCATCTTGTGCGCTTAAGGAAAAGCTACAAAGTAACAAAAGAAGTAGCCCTTTAATCTTCAAGTCTACTTTTGAAGCCGAACATGATTTACTTTTTTTTGAACGAAAGGTTTTAGCAAAAATATCAACAGGTACTAAATTTTTCATTTTTATATTTTTTTAAATTTTAATTTTTTTAGGCAAAGTAACCAATCGATCATTTACAATTCCTTCCAAAATCGCCACCTCGCTCCCACTCGCAAACCCGCCAAATACTTCCGAGTATCAAAAACACCTTCCGACCTCAAGAGATCAGCTTTTCCTTCTGGCTCTACAAAAACAGATAAAACATTGCCCAAATTAACGTCCATCCCAAAAGCAAGCACCCAAGACAAACTCACATCATTGAGATTCGTAATCACTTTCTCTTCCAAAGGACCAAAGGGTCTACTCGGGTTTGGATTCGCAACAAATATACTTCTGACTTGGTATTGTAGATTCAGTTGAGGACCGGTCCGGAGATACCATCGAAAGATTCCTTTTTGGATAAATATTTTAGTGGTGATAGGAATGGCTAAAGTAAGATATTCTAATCGTCTCCCCGGGCCATTTGGAGCAACAATAAAATTTCCTATCTGATCTTCAAGGTGATTACCGATAGTAGGCAAGACTGCTCCCTCTGTTTCTCGGACATTTTGAAAAACAAGGCCAGCATTGATCGCCCACTTTTTGGCAAGACCTTTTTCAAAACCTAGTCCCACACTGTAGGAATAAGCAGGAGCAATATTATCATTTTGCAAAAAATCGGAGGAGAGGTAATTGGAATATTGCGGCGTATAGTAAGCTTCTAATCCCCAGCCTTTGTTGGCATCTTGTGCGCTTAAGGAAAAGCTACAAAGTAATAAAAAAAGTATCGCTTTAATACTCGTAGCTAGCTTTGGTCTAGCTAATGATTTACTTTTTTTTGTCTGAAAGTTTTTTGCAGAAATACGAATAGGTATTAATTTTTTCATTTTATATTTTTTACTTAAAATGACTAACTAATTTATTTATAATAGCGTGCTTGCTTGACGTAAATTTTCCGCTCACTCACCTGAGAGTCTACTTTGAATTCGATATCCAAAGCAAAATCGTCTAGAGGGCAAGCACAACTATGGGGAACATTATAATAAAAATATTCCTTCAAGGCTTTGCAATATTCTCCCAACTCATACAGCTCCGCATCAGTCATCACCGTAGTGCCATTTAATTCTGGGATATTAGAAAAGGTGAGGTACTCTATCATAAAATTCTGTGCAGGATCGACCGACCAAGCCAGCAGCATGATTTGATCATTGAGTATCCCTGGCTCTGGAAAAACGATGCTGTGTTCTTTGTATTGGACATTGATGATATAGCCTGGATTATCATTATAAAGATTTTTGGTCACCACTACTCCATTGGCATCTTCATCGGGGAAAGAGCGATGTACCAAAATTCCCATTGCACAAGAAGTGTGAACGATTTTATAATAAGACCGCTCTTCAAAAGCGCGCCAGTTCCACAAACTCGCCCAAACCTTTTTGATGGCTCTTTCGATGCTTTTCGAAGAATCGTTTTTCTTAGCAGAATAAGAACTATACAAACCAGCTCCAGAGAAAGATTCTAAATCTTCGGCATTGGTAGAAGAGCGAAAACGGAAGGAAGGAAAATCTTTGAAATCTTTGATTTCATTCTTTACCAAATCAAGCAGCACTGGATCTATTGGCTGGGCTTTTATTTGCTTTTGTAAATCTTCTAGTTTGGCTTTTCGGATGGCAGGATTCTGGATAAAATCTGCATCATTCAATAGTTGATTGATGTGCTGATCGAGTCCCATCTTTTTGATATGCTGATCGTAATAATAGAAAGGAATGGCAAAGGATGATTCTGGCGTTGGAATGCTGATCCCCCCCTGAGCGACATTTAGCATTTCTGCAAAATTGGTGGCTTTGCCTCCAATTTTATCCAAATAAGTATAATCCGCTATCTCCAAATTGACCAAACCTTGAACACTTAAATCTTTGGGCAATTCAATAATTTCTTGTGGCTCGTTAGCGGCCCAAA
Organism: uncultured Saprospiraceae bacterium; assembly: GCA_938015925.1. GTDB lineage: Bacteria > Bacteroidota > Bacteroidia > Chitinophagales > Saprospiraceae > CALLVY01. Next base: position 4,654 of record CALLVY010000436.1, on the reverse strand, counting down.
AAGCTTGAGCTTCCTGCAGGTTTGCCGTTCTAATTTCAAAAGAATCAGAGGCTACTCTCAAGTATACCAATTGATCGAGTAATCCATCCAGCAATTCATTTTCCCAGGCATCCCGCAAAGCCATATTCGGTGTTCCCCGATTGTGACTCAAAACATTGATGTGACTCAAAGGTGTTTGAAATTCAGTGGTAATGATTCCTCCAACGACCGACACATCATTGGGAATGCCATTCAGCATCACGATATCATGACGTCCCAAATAAGTTTCTTCCAAATCTTCTAATTCCACTTTCTTTAGATAACCATAATTTTCCGTCAGATTTAATGCCTGATAATTTTGTCCCGCATACAATTCCTCTGAACTAATTTTCGGTACTTCACAAAGATTAAGTTCGGGGCGGTTCACCTGCAAAAAAAGTTTTCCTTCCAAATAGGAAGTTTCCACGACCTTGTCGTATAGGGCTTTGATTTTTTCACAAGACATCTCATTGGCAGACACCAGGTAAAGGACATAGATATCCAGTTCTTTAAAATAATTGAGATTGGCTGGATAGAGATAGCGGTGTTCGTTTTCGAGGTATTGGGTTTGGTTGAAAACAGCATTGCCTTGGTTAAATCCCAAATGAGTTTGGGCAAAATCGAAATGGAATTCATAGCGTTTAGAATTCATATAATACATCAAACCATCGTCAATATTGGAAATGATTTTTACCGATTCTACGCCTCCCTGATTGGTTCTCGACGGAGTCGTACTGATGAGATCAAAAGCAATCGGATCGATCAGTTCATTGAAATAATGGAGTTCGTCATTTTCTCTTTTGAGTAAACTTATTTGAACCAAAGTATCTCTACCGAACAGCGGAATGATTCTGGAATAATACCCTGCTTTGCTAATCCGTAAGGTATCCGCTTTCTGTGTCACGGAGGAAGAATGCCAGACGGCTCCTTTGTCTGCAATAGAGGTTCTCAGACCATTAGAAAAAGCCTTGAAACTTTGTCTTTCTTCTGGGGTAATCACCCGCAAAACATAAACACCGATAGGAAAGGTAGGAAACAAATAAGTACCACTCATCCCAAGGTTCTCTGCTCTGGAAATTAAGCGACCATCCATCGCGAAGATTTCTAAGGTCACCTGGCTCGTCCCTTCCCAAATCATGGAATTGTTGAAAAAATGATAGGTATTGATCGCTTGGGGAATACTATCTTTCTCGGTATTTTTTAGGATAAAGTCTCCGTAGTAATTGGAAGTGGTTTGTTGATTGCTATGCAATAATTCTACCTGTACACCGGAGATGGCATTTCTGGTAGAGACATCTTGAATATGTCCATTATAAATGGCTTGCCCTTGCAAAAAAGCAGGCAGGATCAATAATAAAAAGATTCTAAAAAGGAGGTTTTGCATATTTGTTCCGTTGGTCTATAGTTATAGACGAGGAAATCCTAGGCAAGGGTTGGTAGGTGTTAAATGAAAAATCCGAGCGGGCAAGGCCCCTAAGACTTTAACAAACAGACTACTAGATGGCTTAGGCCAATCCTCTCCGTTTCATCTCTTCCATTACTACGCCCAACTCTCTGCCCATATCTCCAGTTACCGAAGAATTTTCCTGAGCTCGTCTTACCAAATAAGGGACAACTTCCTGTACAGAACCATAGGGCATATACTTGGCCACGTTAAACCCTGCATGAGCGAGGTTGAAGGTGATTTGATCACTCATGCCGTAGAGTTGGCAAAAATTGAGGTGTGGGTGATCTTTGGGAAGCTTGCGTTCGGCAATAAGATTGGCTTGAAGCATACAACTTTCCATATTGTGAGTCGCATTGGCAAAAGCTATTTTTTCATAATGATCTACACAAAAGCGAACCGCATCATTATAGTCTTTATCCGTTGCCGCCTTGTCGACCTGAATCGGGCTTGGGTAGCCCATATCTTCCGCCCGTGCTCTTTCCTTTTCCATATAAGCTCCACGAACCAATTTGGCTCCCAATAAATATCCTTCTTTCTCTGCTTTCTCAAAAGAGTCTTTTAGATACTGCAAACGATCATGGCGATACATCTGAAAAGTATTATAAACAAACACCGTTTTTTGATTGTAGCGTTTCATCATCGAATCTACCAGTTCATCAATGGCATCCTGAATCCAACTTTCTTCTGCATCGAAAAATACACCAACTCCTTTTTCACTAGCAGAATAGCAAATGGCATCGAGTCGTTTCAGCACATTTCGGTATTCTACCTTTTCTTCCTCGTTGAAGGTCTCTTTGTTTTGGAGTTTTTCCAATATATTGAAACGGGCCAATCCGGTGATTTTACAACTTACCACCGGTACCGATTCATTCGTGGCACCAAATTCTATGGCTCGAATGGTTTCTCTCATGGTATGATTGAAGTCCTGTTCTTCCTCTTTGGCTTCCGCACCGTAATCGAGAATACATTGGGTATTGAAAGAAAACAATTTGGTGATCGCAGGTTGACATTCCAAAAGGGTGGTTCCTCCAACAAATTGCGCAAAAATCGTCTTTTTGACTACCGTTCCCGCAAAGGGTAAATGCCACTTGACTGCTTGCATTCCTATTTTAGAACCAAATTCTACCAGCCATTTCTTATTCATCATTTTAAACAACCAGGCTGCCTTTTTCAATTCATCATCTGATTTGGTTGAAAAAGCGACTTCGGTATTAGAAAAATCTAATTTTGCATTTTTTCCTTTCATAATTATTTGGCTCATAGTAGGACTTGTTTAAAATTAAGTAACGAGGACTAAATAGACTTTATTTTTGACTTTTAAGAGGGCTTAAAAAAGGCAAAAGAACGAGTAGATTGGTCTTAGATACGGAGTCCTCATTACTAAGACGTTCGCTGAAATAGAAAGTATCACAGGCTAAGCATTTCCTGCCAAATACGCCATGCTTCCTCTGCCTGAAGATGTAACATTTCCAGACCGTTTATTGTTGGGCTTCCAACTTGGTTTCCCTTTATCAAAAATAGAGTTTTTTCTGGATTATAGACTAAATCATATAAAGTGTTTTCAGATCGCAGGAATTCATAAGGGATGGCGGGGTAAGAATTAATGTTAGGAGACATCCCCAAGGGCGTCGTATTCACAATCAATGGGTAGTTTTTTAGGTGCTTTTCTTCCAATTCGGAATAGGTTAAATCTCCTTTTCCTGCCTTTCGAGAAACCAAAAGATGAGGGATATTGCTTTCTTCTAAGGCATGAGAAATCGCTTTGGAGGCTCCGCCAGTTCCCAAAATCAAAGCACCAGGTGCTTTTTGCTGATGTTGATCCAATAAGCGATGAAGGGAAGTATAGAAGCCATAAAAGTCTGTATTATAGCCCATTAGGCGACCTTCTTTGAGTACGATGGTATTGACCGCTCCGATGGCAGCAGCTGCGGGGTCGATTTCGTCTAGATAGGGCAAGACTTGTTCTTTATAGGGAATGGTTACATTGAGTCCCTTTATATTGGGGTAGGTTTGTAACAATTGAGGCAATTGGCTGATGTCCTCCAAGGGAAATAAATCGTAGAAAATAGCATCAATCCCCTCTTTTTCGAATTTTTCGGCAAAATAACGTTTAGAAAAAGAATGACTCAGCGGATATCCGATCAAACCCAGCAAGTGGGGATAAGCGGATAGTGCTTTATCTGAGGATTTTTCTTTCGACATATATATTTCTAGGCTTCTTCTGACTGACTAAATTTTTCCAAAACAAAAACCGAAAGAAAACCAACAAGCATTAGTACCAAAGCACCAATAAGCATTGGATCGCCATCAAATTGAGAAGGAGATACCGATTGTTCGATAAAAGGAACGACCTCTCCTTTAGAATTGACTCGAGTAGACAATACATTCCGCCAAGGCCATATCTTATTGAGGGAGCCGATCATAAAGCCAGTCAACAAAGCCAAGGTCTGGGTTTTGTAATTTTTAAACGTCCAGGAAAGAACTCTTGAGAAAGTCACCAATCCGGTCAAACAACCTAAAGCAAAAGTTCCGACGATCATCAAACTTTCGGTTTCAAAAGTTTCTAAAGCTTCTCTTACGGTAGGTAAAATCACGGTATACATCCCCATCAATAAGAGGATAAAACTTCCGGAGATACCCGGTAAGATCAAAGCAGAAATAGCGATGGCACCAGAAAGAAATACAAACCATAAAGCTTCATTGCCTTGTGCCGGACTCGCGATGGTAATGTAATAAGCCACGATAGTCCCAAGTAATACAGCAATTATTTCCGCAGGCCCCCATTTCCCAACCTGCCGGCCAATATAAATCGCCGAGCTAATAATCAGCCCAAAGAAAAAGGCCCATAGCAATTGTGGGAAAGTTTCGAGCAGATGGCTCACTCCAAAGACGCCTACGATTACTCCAAAGGCCATTCCGGCCATCAAAGCGATGAGGAAGGTGCCATTCACTTGTTGCCAAACTCCTTTAAAACCGTCGCGCTTAAAGGTACCAATCAGGGAAAAATCAAAAGCTTTGATCGTATTGATCAGTTTTTCATAAATCCCGGTAATAAAGGCAATCGTTCCCCCGGATACTCCAGGGATAACTTCGGCAATTCCCATCGCCATTCCTTTCAATATATTCTGTAAATATTGTGGCTTTTCATTCATGCAGCAAATGTAGGGAATTTTTTTAAGTGGGATTTCA
>CALLVY010000435.1 GCA_938015925.1 uncultured Saprospiraceae bacterium | reverse complement strand
TGATCGTTGGGCTATAGCCTGCAAAAACAATCCCGGTTCCCATCCCCTGTTTTCGGGTCAGTGCCACTCGGGTAACAATTCCTTTAAACACCACTTCGTCGCCACCACCATACCATTCGGAAAATACATGGACACTTATTTCTCCACCAATGTATTTATCTGATTGTTCGATCAAGGTATTTTCTTTTTCTTCGATCGAACAAAATAATTCAAAGATATGATGCCATCCCATTTTCTGATCAATGCTTAAGCTAGAAATAGTGGGAATTTCTTTGCCATCAATCTCAACGGAAATTTTTACTTTTCGTGCCACGTCTTCTGATTTTTTAGGGAGTTTAAAGAAAGGACTTTTTATCTCAATTAGTAGTGCTTGGACAAAACTAGGTTACCATTAAATTCTAGTGTATTGTGGCTTTAGACGAGTCATTTTTAACGAGAATATCTGGATATTTAAGGCAAAAATGAGGAAGTATAAAGACACAATACGCAGAAATTAATACGTGATTTAGTTTTGTCCAAGCACTTAATGCTCTCCTGTACAGAACCCTTTCCACAAAACAACTCAAGGAATTGTCTATTCGTGGAAAGGGTTATGTGTTGAATTGGGTTCTGTAACCATTCGCCTCCGGAGAACCGGAGAGACGAACTAAATTCAAATCTGCAAAAAAAGGACTTATGAAGGCCACTCATTTTCGTGCGATGCACTTCCCATGATGATTTCTCTGGCAGAAATGACACAGCTGATCGCCATAGGACTATCGCCCATGTTGTCAAAAGTTTCTGTAAAAGAAACCAAATAGGCATCTTTGAATTCTAATGTTTTCATGATGGCGTCACTATCTCGCTTGTGGAAATCAATAATACCATCTTTCAAGGCAGTAGGCGTACACATCCATTCTACGAGCATGGTATTTTCTGAAGATTCTACTTCAAAATGAACCGTACCTCCCCGAACATCAGAAGATGGACGACCAGAGAAATCGGTATCTCTCTGTAAGGAATAACTGGAATGAATTACGCGAAAATCTTCACCATCGATTTTTAATCTTGCTTTAAATGACATGACTATACTGGTTTTTTTTAATGAATTTGTTTTAGAAACCAATTAGAGGAGTAAAACAAATCAATATTTAAAAAATAAAAAAATAGGGTTTCAAGCTTTAGCTAAACCAATGGAGATTACCTTCTAGAAAAGTAAGACTTCAGTGATTCGCTTTCTATGTATCAGGTCTTATTAGGACCATTTTGTGCTGTTGAAAAAATAAGTCCTCTTTGAGTTTTTCATTTAATGCAAAATCACCTCCTTTTCAAGTCGTTTGATTTTAAATTAATTGAAAAACGTCGGACTTTTTTTTCAACTTACTTTGTGCTGTTGAAAAAATAAGTCCTCTTTTGAGTTTTTTTTCAACTTACTTATGCTTCATCGTATTCAGATGCCCAATCGATTGAATCAGGATCATCACCTTTGGTACCATCTAATTTGATCACAAAGTTTTTAGCAGGAAAAAAGGGCTTAATGTGTACATCCAAAAAGATCCGATCTTTTTGACTTTTGTCTTGTTCAAACTTTATGATCTTAAATTTCTCAATGAGTTTGTCGGCACCTTTATTTTGCTCTAAAAACTTAATTATTTGTTTTTCAATATTATTTTTGGTCTTGACATTGAAGTTTTGGAAAGTCATTCGATTGAGGTAATCACACATGCTCTTCGCTACCCAATCGAATACCCGTACCACAGAGTAGGTTTGCAATCCAATATTATCTCCATTGAAAAGAGTCTTACTAGAAAAAGCCATCACTTTACCAAACTCTCCTACCATTGGTACCAATCCTAGTTTTTCCAGATCACTAATCTCTGTTTGTCGCAAATCGAAGCGCGTACCAGAAACTTCATTCAATCCACCATATTTATAACCTGCGGAAGGTTGAGAAATTTTTCCGGCAAACAAACGACCGGCCAATGCGGTAGAAGGGGGAATGAATAAATCCTCTTCCTCTCCTAACTCCTCTTCTTTTTCTCTTCCGACCAGATAATTACAAGTCATCATTACATTTCCACGGTAGACATCACTTCCTGCATGCTGCGCCGACTCAAAAAGAGCCATTACATCATCTGGAGCTTCCAAATCGCGGAAGTCGGTAATCATCATGGTTTTATTTTCATAAGCCAATTGTCCCCATTTGTTGATCACGGCATTGGAGCCAAGGTAGCCGGGCAAAACCATTAAGCTATAATTGTTTGACAAATCAAGGCGATCAAAACCTCGTGCCAAAGTATCTTTAATATGATCGAAGAAAGTCGTATTGTCTAAGTCGCTAACCTGATCCAATTCGGCATTAACGATGGATACATTTTTGACTTTTGCCGAACCTGTATTTTTATAAAACATGGCCATGGTTCGATAAGACTTTTCTAGCTCTTTCGTTTCTTCTAAAGCTTTTGCCTGGTTTTTGCGTAGCAATTTTCCAACGGAATCAGCTTTCTCTGCGGCGGAAGAAATCATATCAGCCGCGTTTTCATTTCCTTCCAATAATTCTAGCCAAAGTTCTAAACGACTTTCCAGTTCTTCTCTTTGTTTTTTATAAGTATCCTCAGAAAGAAAAATATTTTTCAATGCTTTCTTCCCGGGGTTCATATTTTGAGACCCTTCCAGGGTTGTAGAAATCAGGTCAAAGCCACCAAATTTGCTGAGTTGATTTGTGCTTTCTTTCAACTTTTCAGCGGCCTGCTTTATTTGAGTTTGCTTGTCAGACATCTTTTGTTAATTGTTAGTGTAAAAATTTAATTGGTCAGTTTGGAGTCTAATACAAAATCAAATTATTCTGTATCCGGCTTGGAAGCCTGCAACTCCGCTAGCATTGATTTCAAAGCTTCAACATAAGATGCTTTTGCGTCTGGATTCGCTAACATGGATTGTAATATCTTATTGGATTTCAATTGCTTGAGTGCTTTATTCATCCCTTCTTGTTTTTGGCTCAATCCATTGAGAAAATCACTTTGTGCCGTGATTCCTTTTTTTCCAAAATCTCCAAGGTTTTTAAAGCTCAATTCTTCTTTGACTTCTCCACCTGTTTCATCTTCAAATTCCATTTCTGCTTTAGGCTTGAAATGATCGAAAACTGCTTCGGGATTGGTCAAACCTTCTATGACCTCAGGTCGCAAGGCCGGATCAGAAGTTAATTTAGTTACTAAGAGGGTCCTGTTTTTGGCGAGGTCTGAAATAGCAGCATCTGCATCCTGATCTCTTACATAGGCACCTACTCCAGGTTTATTGTCGTCAGCCATATTGTATTGTTTTTAATTAATTTTATTTTAAATAAATTTCTGGTTTTATTTCTTGCAAACCTAGGCGTATTGATCTAACGGTCAATTTCATTAATCTATCGGGAAGGCTTTTTTTATCAATCCTCTCCTGATTCCTCTGATACCGGTTCTCCTTTAGTGGTATTTAAAAGAACATTTCCCTCCCCATCAAGGGATACCATTATCTTATCGCCTTTGCTGACCTGACCAGAAATAATCAAGCGAGAAATTGGTTTCTGCAATTGATTTCTGATCACTCCACGGATCGGTCGAGCGCCAAACTTAGGCGTAAAGCCATCCATAGACAATTTGGTGCGAGCAGCTCCATCCACTTCCAAGCCTATCCCCTGGCGATCCAATGCCTTGAGTAAATTTTTCAACTGAATATTAAAAATCAATTCGATCACCTCCTGTGCGATGGGTGCAAATGGTACAATCTCCGTCAATCGTCCCAAAAACTCCGGGCGAAAATGATTGCCCATGATTTCTTTTAAGTGATCTGATTTTGGAACCTCTCCTTTATCGAAAGCTTCTACTACATGGTCGGCACCAATATTACTGGTAAAGAGAATAATCGCATTTGAAAAATCTCCAACCTTTCCTAGCTTATCCGATAATTTTCCTTCATCTAAAATCTGGAGAAAAATATCAAACACAGAAGCATGTGCTTTTTCTATTTCATCAAAAAGAACAATGGAATAAGGTTGTTCGCGAATTTTATTGACCAATAAACCACCTTCCTTGTAACCAATGTATCCAGGAGGTGCACCGTATAATAAAGCAGCAGAATGCTCTTCTTTAAACTCCGACATATCAAAGCGGATCAAAGCTTTTTCATCATTGAAAAGAAACTCTGCCATTGATTTGGCCAACTCTGTTTTTCCAGTTCCGGTAGGTCCTAAAAAGAAAAAAGAACCAATAGGCAAACCCGGCTTATCCAAGCCCGATCGCGAAATCCGCACGGCTTCGGAAAGCGTCTTTAGTGCTGAATCCTGGCCGACCACGCGTTTGCGCAAATGATCTTCTAAAGCCAATAGTTTTTCTTTTTCCTGCGACTGAACTTTTCCTATTGGAATACCCGTTTTGTAAGCCACTACTGCAGCAATATCTCTTTTCTCTACTGTATCTTTTTCTTCCTTAGAAAAAACGACTAATTGCCCACTGATTTCCACCAAAAAATCATAGATCGTTTGGTTGCTTTCCATCTGCTCTGGCTCTCTTTCATCTTCCAGTCGTCCCAATAAAATAGGACTTAGGCGACTGCGCATTAATGTATAATGCCAAAGCAATTCTGTTCTTAAATCCTTTTCACTGAGTTCTGTTTTTGCGGGATTAAAAACGGCTAATGCTTCTTTTAAATCAGCCAATTCGGTGGCGGAAGTTTGAATCATCATTTTGATGGAAGCCATGGTTCGATCGAGCAAATCAATGGCCGCATCTGGCAGTCGGCGATCTTTGATATAGCGCTTCGCCATACGGGTCGTTTCCGGCAAGGCATCTGCCGCCACTTTGATTTCGTGATGCGCTTCGTAGTAAGGTAAAAGGGTCTGTAACATGCGGTTGCAAGTCGTCACATCCGGTTCGTTGACTCGTAACATTTCGAAGCGGCGACGGAAGGCATCATCGCTTTCAATAAACTCTCGATATTCATCATTAGTGGTCGCACCAATAACGGTTATTTCTCCTCTCGCCAATTCTGGTTTCAATAAATTTGCAGCTCCAGCGGCTCCGCCAGCAGGGTCGAGCAAAACATGAATTTCATCAATAAACAAGATCGCCCGATCAAAAGTCTTCACTTCTGCAATAATATTTTTGAGGCGATCTTCGACCTCTCCTTTATAGGATGCTCCAGCGATCAAGGCTCCGACATCTAGTTCAAATATCTTAGCGGCCTTGAGTTTTGGAGGTACTTTTTCTTCGTGGATATTGAGGGCAAAGCCATCAACCAAAGCGGTCTTTCCAACGCCCGGTTCTCCGACTACAATTACATTTGGTTTGGTTCGTCGTCCTAAGATTTCGACCATCATCCGAATTTCTTTATCGCGACCGATAATGGGGTCTATTTTACCCGCGGCAGCTTCGGCCGTTTTATCTCGACAAAATTTTTCTATGGTTTTTGCGCCCGTTCCGCTTTTGGTCGATTTGGCAGATTTGGGGGTACTGGAATTACCATCACCAGTAGGGATATTCCCCAGGCTGGCTTCGATAATTTCGGATTCTGTAATTGGAAAAGTTTTGAGTTGTTCGGCTGTAAATCCAACGTTGGGTTTACACATGGCCAAGAGCAAACAAAGCGGAGTAACCTGATCTTCAGAAATCTTAAGTCTTGCGACATCTGCGACTTCCAACAATGCAATGATCTGGTCATCTCCAGAAATATCATCCGGCACCGAATTGGCTTTAGGATAAGCTGCCAAACGAATATCTGCCCAATCTCGGAAATAGTGAATGTCCTTTGACCAGGTAACCAGTAAAGAAGCCAATCCTACATCATTGTGCAGGATACCTTTCAATAAATGAGGCGCTCCAAATTGTTCGTTTTTAAATTCACGAGCAAGCGACTGAGCGATTTGAATGGCTCTTTTGGTTTCTGTGCTATAAGCAGAAGTAACAATCATAAAAAAAATTAGGGGTCCGCGAAATAAAAATATAAAGCCACTAAAAACACCAAAACAAAACCATTTAATCAAATTAAATATTGTTCGAGTATTTGTAGGAGTAGCAATTCATTTATAAACCAAAAGCCTATTCTGGAATTACCAAGAGGCCTAAAGAATTATTCAAAATTTGTGTGGGTATCTTTTGTAAGTATTCAATGGTTCTCAAAATCTTGCTTTTCTTACAAGCATGTTATTGATGTTTTACAAAAGACGTATTGGTCAGCAGGTAATAATGGAAAACTGTTCCATTATTACGATGGAAGATAACATAAATATAAAATAATTTTAAGTAAAGAGACAGCTTTAGTACTTTTTTTTTACTTTTAAAGTTATATTATGCGATGGAAGTCTACTCAAAAGCTTCCTTGCCCTAAAAAATCAAAAAGATCGAACCTGCGGTTCTCTTGAATATTAGAATTTTATTTTTTTTCATTCAAATTTCTTTTTGATTTCAATTTTCGGCCTTTTAATAGCATTTATTCTAATTTTATCTTAATCCCGGGTTTTCCCGGACAGCTCCCCTGACCAGAGCTCGTTTACGTTTACCAAAAGTTTTCGTGGAAATAAAATAGTACTGTTTTAAGAACTGCTAGCTTCTAACAGCCTTTCACTTGTAATTGGATATTTTTTCACCTAAGACCCAAGTCATGAGCTATTATTATAAATTACAAAATTCTGAAAGAGAATTAAAAGAGTTAAAAATAAAGGTCAGTCACTTTGTTGGCGCGGTCAATCGTTTTCAAAAAAATACCGACCTTTTTGCAAAAGATATTCTCAATCCGGCAGGAGCGATTCCGGATATTGAAAAACTCCGTGGCGAAGCCCGACAATTGATTCGACAATTAGACAGCCAGCTCAAAGGAGGACAAAAAAGATATGCTCCAGATCGAAGATCCAGAAAGAGCAGTCACTTCCAGGGAATGTATGGCAACCTAAAAGGCCACAATCGACAACTCGTAAAAGTTTTAAATAATCTAGTCATCCACCTTGGTCTTTTAATCGATTTGATAAAATCCAGTAACAACGAAAAATCCCGAACCACCACTGCGATTGCAGAAGCTTTCCAACAAAACATGGATCAGAAAAAAGACTTTGGAAGTAGCTTCGATGGTAGCGACCCACTCATTCTTATCGTGGCCATTGCTGCATTATTTAAGCGTTGGCGAAAAAAATAAAAGCACTTATTGTTAATCACCAATAACTTTTCCAAGCCCCTTTACTCTAGAATATTTTCACTCAAAAAACCAAAGACGAAAACTCAACATGAGTATACCGACGCTCAATCAAAAAGTATTAGATTTTTGCAACACCAATCGAGGTTCCTGTGTAGGCACGGGTGAATGCTGGGATTTGGCAGAGCAAGCCCTCGCGGATGCCGGAGCCAGAACCTCCACCCAAATCATGGGAACAACAGCTGTTTCCAGAGCCAATGCAGATTATATTTGGGGCACCCTAACTACTTTGCGAGACCTCAAACCTGGAGACATCATTCAGTATAAAAACTTCATTGTTGACACCGATGTTACCGCAGCGGATGGTTCGGGCTACGACACTCAAATCAGCCTTCCCCACCATACCGCAATCGTCGCAGAAATATACCCGCGAGGAAAGGTAAAAGTCTGGGAACAAAACAACCTGAGAAACAATCGTCCGCCCGTACTGCGAATCGTTATCCAAAATACGATCCACCTAAAATCTGTCAACTATACCGATCCAGCAGGCAATCGCATTCGGGTTCAAAAACGAGGAAGAATAAAAATTTATCGTCCCAGCGCACCGGCACCCGCTCGCAGTAGCAGAAGAAACAAGCGTCGCAGAAGCCGCCGACCATAATCTCTATACCATTAAAAAACTATCTTTTATCTCCTAAAACCATTTCAGCATAAAGCCTATTCCTTCCTCATTTTTTATTATTTTTAGAGCGCAAATAAAATTTCAAACCAATGACTTTTCGTGGAAAATATATTCTAGCTGCTATCGACGGGACCGACTCTACTCAATTTCGCAGAGATGGCCTGAATAGCCATGTTGGCAATTTCCATAGAGATTTTAATACCCAAGGTGGGATGAAAGATTATTTTGACGGGCCAGGAGAATTGATGGGCGGGACGATTCATGGTCGAGGTACTGAAGGTATCTTAGGTCGAGTTGTTACCTTTATCAATACCGCTTCCCGGATATATGCCCGTAGAAATATTCCACATAGAATTTGTTTGGTGGGACATAGCCGAGGAGGTTTGATTGCGATCAATGCAGCTCGACTCGCACGGGAGAAAGTTCATTTTCTCGGTCTTTATGATGCAGTGGACCGTCATGCCGGATTAGCCGGCGATACGATTAGCAATGTAGATTATACCTACCATGCGGTCAGAGATCCTTCGGTAGATTCTCGTTCTTCTTTTGGTAATACGGGCAGGCCGGAAACCATTCCCGGCACTCACCTCAATGTTTCTGGTGGTTGGTATTACGAGCAACTTTACTTGACTTCTCATGGAGGTCTAGGAGGAGAAGTAGCGGTACACCCGCATGGTTTCTCTGAGGATATTTCTTGCAGCGCAGATACCCTAACCGCCAATATCGCTTTGGCGGTTTCTAATTATGACATTGCACAAACTTGTATAGATCAAGCCGAGGCTGCGGATCAGTGGATTCGGGATAGGGCGCATCATCGGGGTTTGAGACTTCATTAGTAATTTCTTTTTTGCGATTTTAAAATCGTGTTTACCTAGTAATTTTTTTCGATGAAAATTTTAAATAAAAAAGAACGTAGCGTATCCATGTGGAAATTTTTTGGCATCGCTGCCATTCCATTGTTTCTATCTTTATTGGCTGGTTATTCCTGGGGACATAGCTCTGGAATGGAACAGGAGAACTATAAAGAATTGAGTAATAAAAACCAGAAGCAATACGCTAGCTTAGAAAAGGATATCACAGCCATTCAAAAATTCATTTCCTTTTCCGACTCCATCGTCACGGAAGGATTAAGCGATGCAAAGACTTGGGATTCTGATCTCAAGCAATCCATCAATGAGGAACTCAGCGAAGATGTATGGGCCGACATTCGCGAGCATTACGATCAACTCAACGAAGCCATTTCTGAAGAATACCTCAGCCTAAACAACAAGAGCGACTTAAACGACATGGCCAAAAAAACTTATGACGGCTATAAGAAGTTGATTCGCCTTAGAAAAAGTTTTAGCCAAATCGTAAGAGATAAAGCCTTGCTTTCTAAAGGCATGGGACAGCAAATAGATTTTGATGAAAAGGCAGAAGAACACGATGAAGAAGTAGATGACCTCAATGATAAAATCGAGGAATTAGAATCTGATCTCGATCGCGCCAATGATAAATTGGCAGATTGTAAAGAAGATAAAACAGAGTTGAATCAAAAATTAGCAGAAGGCTCTACGGGACCTGTCTTGCCGGACAACTCTGGGTCTGTTAGTAAAATAAAAGAAGAATTGGAAACCATCCAAACCGCCATTATTCCTTCCATGCAGGGTAAGTTTTTGAATAATAATAAAAGTAAATTAAATCAACTCCGGGAAGAATTGAGATCTCACCTTGCGGTCATCGCGGATGCGGTGAATGATGTGGAATAAAAAAAATCGGAATACAGATTCCTTCTCAGAGAATCTGTATTCCGAAAACAATGCCTTACTTTTTAAAACCAAATCCTCTCCTATCGCTCCGCGATACTTCCAAAGCGAATTTGCTGCTGCCTCATAAACCGACCTGATAAAATCACCTTTCTATTTTACAAAAAACCGAATCGTAAACAACTGCGCATAATCCTGATTGGGATTCCCTGCCGACCAATTGAGTTCAACCGGAATGTTTTCGAGTCCCCCTTTAGACAATGCTTTTTGGAGACTATATAATTTCAAACCCGCCACTTGTTCAATGGTAATCGCCCCTTTGGAAATCGACATAGTTCTCGATTGGGTTTGATTGCTCATGACATCTGTACGCTTGCCATTGACATTGATGGTAAAACCATATTCTCCTGCATAAGCTTCCTCTGCTCTAAGATTGAGGTCACTCATTCCATAACCCAAAGCAGTCGTAATCGAAATTTTTTCCACTTGAAGTCCTTGCTCCTCTATGGTCTTCACCTGATTGATCAAATGATTGCATAAATAGCGGATTTTTTCTAAGTCGGTATCCAAATTGTATTTTTCTTCATCACTTGAAAAACGGTAATCCAGCAGCAAGCGACCATTGGCCTGACTAGCTATTACGGGCAATAAATCTTCAGGAGGCGAAAGCATCGCATCCAATTGAGTCTGGAAATAACGAGCCACTTCGGTGGTCTTATTCGCAGCGATCAGCTGTGGTAGGTTGACGGTTCCCAGGCCATTGGCGGAAGCAAAATTATTCATCGACACTTCACTTCGGTTGAATTGATTGACCAAAGGCTGGCCTTTGGATTCACCTTGCTGAATGGCTTTTTGTGTGGCCTTATACATTTTCGCGGAACGAGCGATTTTTAAATTTCGATTATTAATTTCATCATTAGCCCTTTTGCTTTTCGCTTTCGCTTCTGCAATATTGGTCAATTCTTTTTCTATCGCCGCAATGCCTGGTCGAACCAAATCCATTTGGTCTTTTAATTTATTGTAGGTGTATTTTTTTCCTTCCATGGAAGTGGCCTGCCGGGTGGAAGCCAAGGCTTCTGCTACTAATTTCATTTGCTCACTCACTCTGGATTCCATGTCATTGATTCTATTCGCTGCGGATTGTGCCTGCAATTGCCCCGACTCTAAATTCCTGGCCAATTCCATACTGCTGGTTCCACTAGCGACTGGCGGATCGGGCGTACTTACCACTGGTTCTTCCACTCTTGGTTTTTCTACTTTGGGTTGCTCCACCTTTGGCTTTGGTGTTTTATTTTCTGTGATTGGAAAAGGCTCTTTGCTTTCTCCGAAATTCAACTTGGCACCCAATTCAAAAGTACCACCAAATATCTCATGGGTTTCGTAATTGATCGCTAAAGTAATGGGGTCGAATTTCAAGCCCACGCCACCAATCAAAGCATTGGCTCCTAAACGATAGCCCGCTCGTACAGAAAATTTTTCTTCCAAAAAGTGAACCCGCAAATTGACATCCGTCCGTCCCGCTTTCAAACCTTTTTCTCCCAATGTTTCTCGAATCATAATATTGGGTTCAAAACTCACCGTGCCTCCTGTTTTATAACTCAGCGAAACCATCGCTTGATTTTCTGGATTGTAAAAAACCGTTTGATCGGGATACTCCTGGTTACTGGCGATCAATTGAGGAAAGGCGACATCGACGAATAATTGCTGGTCATAATTATAGTGCAAACCAAAACCTGCTTGAAAAATCCCGGACTTCCCTTCTCCTTGAAAAAGTAGGGCATCATTGGTATTATTGACCCTGGCATTATTCAGATTAATATTTTGCGCATTCCAGCCCGCCAAAATTCCTGCGGAAAGAAAATTACTCCCATCGTTTACCAAGTGATAGGCAAAAGATAAGTCGATGTCTGTTTGACTTAAAAAATGGATGCGGTCATTTTGCAAGGCCAGACCCAAACCAATTCGATCCAAGCCAATCACTTTGGAAAGATCGGCTTGTACGCCAAAAGTCTGAGGATTATTTTCGATGGCAGATCCGGCCCATTGACTCCGAAAACGAACGCCGACAAAACTGGATTCACTGCTTCCCATTTGCGCAGGATTGTACCAATGTCCATCAAAAGCTTGTTGGTTAAAAACGGGCAACTGTTGCGCAATTCCCATTTGACAACTAACTAAAAAAATAAAAAACGGAAGTATATATTTAGCATTCATTATTGATTTATTTTGAATATTGAAGAATGGGGTTTATAATTTTCGGAGTACTGAGACTGCCCCTTCTTCGACAAAGTCGGGGGAATCAGAACTACTTAATCGATAAAAATAAACACCATCCGGGCAATTTTGCGCCTGCCATTCTTCCGCCATATTTCCTTCATAAACTTTACCGCCAGCTCGATTGTAAATCACTACACTCACATTCGCCGGATCAACTCCGGTGGGAAAAACGACCTTCCAGGAATCATTTGACCCATCGCCATTGGGCGTGATCAGATCGGGAATATAGGAAGGGATATCATCGGCTTCGATGGTAAATTGTGCGTTGAGCGTATCGCCAATGCAATCGCCCGATTGAGGGTAGACGGAAATATCAAGGGTTCCTTGTTCTGCTCGGTTAAGCAGATTAAATGTTTGTACAAACTCACCTCCGGCATTGGCCTCAATTGATCCACTCGCGAGATAATCGGGATTGGCAGTATCAATATTATTTGTTCCGGTAATTTCCCAAATGAAAACAACAAATGAACTATTGCTACTAAATGTTTGGCTAATCACTTCGCCATTTGCTACCGTCACATCCTCCAAGCCAACGATCAATGGATTTTCTTCCATAAAAATAAAAACCTCATCTGTTCCATTGCAAGCATTCGCATCCGTAACCCCTATCGAATAATTTCCTACATCCAAATCATCAATCGTTTGCTGGGTAGATCCCGTACTCCATACGAGATTATACGGTACGGTTCCCCCGGTCACCGTAGAGGAAGCAATTCCAAGAGAAAGACCGGTACAGGATACATTCGCTTCTACGAAAGCATCGACAACTAAAACATCTGGTTCCGTGACTTCATAAGTGGCACTTAAGGTACAGCCATTGCCATCTGTAATCGTTACCGAATAAGTATTAGCTGCAAGATTGGATAAGTCTTTTGAAGTCGCGCCAGTGTTCCAATTATAGGTAAAAGTGTTGGTTCCTCCTACGGGGTTGATGACGATTGCTCCATTGAGTTCTCCATTGCATAAGACATTTGAAATTTGTTCTGTATTTACAATTTCATCTGGAGAGTCGATGGTAAATTCTTTTTGCAAAGAACAATTGTTGGCATCTCGTACTTCGATGGTGTGTGTGCCCGCAGCCAAATTGGAATAGGTCGTTCCTGTGACCATACTTCCATCCAAAAAGTAAGTATAAGCACCTGTTCCTCCATTGACATTAAATATTGCTGCGATGCCATCTGCGATGCCAAAACAAGAAACAGCTACCGGAGGATTGATTGAAAAAGTGATGGGATCTGGTTCATTGATCACTAAGGTATTGGACACTTCGCATCCGGTGTTGGTATTCGTGAGGGTAACGGTATTGGAACCTTGATCTAGCATAGTGGCGGTCGCAGTGGTTTCGCCATTGCTCCATTCATAGGTGTATGGACCTCCTGTTGGATTGGGCGCTGCGGTGGCGGAGCCATTGGACTCTCCATTACACCTAACGTCTTCTACATTTACAAAAGCAATGCCTATCGGGGCTTCAAATTCAATAAGTCTTTCTTTAGAACAGGAACAAGTGTTTCCAGTAATCAAAGAGCTTACTTCTATTATATAATTTATTCCACCTTCCAAATTATCAAAAACCACTTCCGTAGCTCCCAGCACGGTATCTTCTCGAAAAGGAGCTTGAATTCCTATTCGAATAGACACTTCTAAAGTATCTGTATCGGCTCCATTGGTGGTGAGACTTATTTGCCCATCTTGATTAGCCATGCAAGAAGCATTGGTGGCATCCAACTCATAAAAACATAAATCCATGGGATCAATACAAGTTGCTTCTGGGAAATTCTGGGCCTTAAGTGAATACTGTTGAGTCAGTAAAATAAATAAAAACAGAAAAGAGCAAGAAGCATTTTTAAGACTTCGCCTCCTTAGGGAAGTAGAAATTTTCCTTTTCATAATGATGGTTTTTTGGCTGGCAAAACTAGTTTGAAGACAGATCAAAAATCTGAATTATTTTCCAATTTTAATTTGCGGTTTGTCGTCGTCGCGGGGCTGGTCATCTATTGGACTGGTCGTATAAACGGCTCTTCTTTTTTCTTTGTAGCGAATGCGGGTGATACTCTCTCG
>CALLVY010000434.1 GCA_938015925.1 uncultured Saprospiraceae bacterium | reverse complement strand
CTTTTCCCCCGCTTCCACAAGAAGGCCACTCCAAGCAAACCAATCACCATCAACATCACTGCAATGAATTCTGCCTGTGTACTTTGAAAACCCAATATATCATAACGGTCATTGACTCTGACTTTTTCGATCCAAAATCGTTCAAAGCCATTTAAGAAAAGACTTAAGCAAAATAAAATTCCAGGAATGACAATCCGCTTGCGCAAGGCCC
This sequence comes from uncultured Saprospiraceae bacterium, assembly GCA_938015925.1. Lineage (GTDB taxonomy): Bacteria > Bacteroidota > Bacteroidia > Chitinophagales > Saprospiraceae > CALLVY01. The sequence goes on along the minus strand of CALLVY010000434.1, from coordinate 3,455 downwards.
AAAGGAGTCCCCCCAAACCTACAAGCATAACAAATTCGTAAATCGACGTAGGAAAAACGGGAATGTCCAACTCTGTACAATAACGCCATTCACAACCCGCGATAGCTGATCCTTCATGGATGACATTGTGCGGATAACTTTGCGACCACAGCCACTCTGGCAACCAGCCCGGTTTGGTATAAGAATAAATCACTTCTCCCGCTTGAGTAAAAGCTTCAATCGGAATTCCCCAATCTCCATCTCCTGCCAAATGACAGCCCAAACGACCAATACCAAAAGCAATCAATAAACCCGGTGCCGCTGCATCTAATACCGGCAAAAGATCCATTTTCCATTTTTTCAAAAAGATATACATCACAATAAAACCGATGATGAATCCACCATAGACCGCCAAACCATCGCCTGATAAAAAACGACTAAGGTATTCCATCAGGCTCAATTGTCCAGAAAAAACCAAGTCAATTTCCTCCGCCATAGCGAATATTTTAGCGCCTGCGATTCCAGCGATTGCTGCAATGATGGTAATGTCTCCCACTCGTTCGTGCGGGTAGATCAAGTGTGCTTTTTCTACCGGTTGCGGAAGTGCGTCTCTGTTGGTTTCCCACCATTTTACACCAGCGACAATAAATGCTCCTAAGATTCCCAATGGCCAACTCCCTTTTAGCGATAATAAAATACTAGCGGGATTGAATTTGAAAGCTTCAAAATTTTCGAAGATGTAACCAAATTTTGCAAAAACAACAAAGCCGATCAAGGCATTGAGCAATAATTGAAAGATCGTTACAGATTGCCCGACGGTGATCGTTGTACTCAAAGGTTTTAATAAACCTTCTTCCTCTTTTCGGCGCAGCTCCAAGCCCAGTAAAAACGAAGCCGTTAAAAAAGAAATGACCATCAATAGACCAAGGGACTTGACAATTGAAGCGGCATTATCTGGTGCCGTACCAATAAGAGCATGAAGAATATACGAGAGGTCGGGGTACATGTATTAAATTTAAAATGCGAATAAAACAAACGTTCTAAGCAATGGTTCTCTTACTGCGTTGCCACAAGACGATACAACCAATCACTCCAATCAACATAAGGATAACGGAAATAAATTCTGCCTGCGTACTTTGCATACCAAAAATATCATACCGCTCATTAACTCTGATTTTTTCAATCCAAAATCTTTCGAAACCATTGCAAACTAAATAAAGAAAAAACAGCATCCCGGGAATAGTGATTCGCTTGCGCAAAGACCAAAGTAATCCTCCTAAACCAACGCCCATGATCAACTCATAAATCGAGGTAGGGAAAACAGGTGTTTCCAGGCGATTGCAATAGCGCAATTCGCAGCCTTCAATGGGAACGCCTTGCCGGAGTACATTGTGTCCGTAATCTTGTGCCCAAAGCCATTCTGGAAGCCATCCGGGTTTGGTATAAGAATAGAGGACTTCTCCTGCAGCATTCACTTCTTCGATAGGAATCCCCCAATCTCCATCTCCGGAAAGATGACAACCCAATCGGCCAATTCCGTATGCGACCAGCAAAGCTGGAGCGACGGCATCCATGACATGAATGGGAGGAATTTTATAATGGCGTAAATAGAAAAAACACGTAAAAAAAGCAACGATCAATCCACCATAGATGGCCATTCCACTTCCAGAAAGAAATTGTCCTAAAAACTGCGACATCGTCAATTGTCCTGAGACAACAAGATCAATATCCTCAACCATCGCAAATAGCTTTGCACCAATCACTCCTGACAAGGCTGCAATTATCGTAATATCACCAATCCGATCATATGGATGAATGACCAACATTTTCTCAACGGGCTTATCCAATTGCGTTTGTCTTTTCTCCCAAAACTTTAGCCCTCCAAAAACCAAAGCTCCCAATATCCCCGCTGGTAAATTACCTTTTAGCGAAAGCAAAATATCCGCAGGGTCTACTTGAAAATCTGCAAAATGTTGATAGGCATAATAAAACTTGGCGAACAAAAAGAAACCCAATAATCCATTGAGGAAAAGAGATATTGGACTAGCAGGTTCTCCGACGATTATTTTAGTTTTGACCGGCGGCATCAAGCCTTCTTTCCCTTTTCGGCGCAGCTCTCGTTCCAGCATAAATGCAGCGACGAGAATGGCAATTACCAGGAGAAGACCAAAAGTTTTGACAACCGAAGTACCATTGTCTGCGGGGGTGCCGAAGAGTGCGTGTAGTATATAGGAGAGATCAGGATACATAGTAATGTTTGGTTTTTTGGTAAAAATAGCTCCTGCAAAAGGATTTTAGGTAAAAAACATCTTAATAAGTAAGAGAGCAAAATTATTTATGAAATATTGAGGAGGCTATTTTTTGCTGAATCGAGGCGTAAAATTAGGAGTTATGCCGGGTATATCGACTGATTTTGCAACGAAGAGTCAGCAAAAAAGGCTTGTGCCGAGCTTGTCGAGATAGGCCCTCAAAAAGCTTAGTTTAATTTGCTCTCTTACTTAAGTACGAAGTTGTGTTATTAAGGATTATTCGATTTTTTTTGTATTTTACCTATGAAACAGTTGATTTCCCTTAATAAAATAGGCGTTTCCTCTTTTATTTCTGGACTTCACCACCACAAATCTCTGATTTAAAATGAAAAAAATTAATTTCATTTTAAACTTTCCTTAACAGAGATAGTCCAAGGAATGTATATCGAAAAGTAATTCCATCTAAGCTAAGCTATTTTTTAAGTTGCGGATTTTCCTGTTTTGCAGATTTATCATTTTGCAGAGACGGGTCAATTCCAGCCGATTTTTTCCTAATTATTAACTAACAATAATTAGGCAGAGTTCTTGATGGATTAAACTTAATTATATGTTTCATCCAATCAAACTCTCTCTTTGTTCAACTGGTTCTTGGACAAATCCCGTGTGTGAGTCAACCCAAAAGAAGAAACCGCCGAAGAAGGTTCACGATAGTAAGAAACGCTTATTTCGGCAAGCTCGATACAAGCCTTGCAGTCGCTTGTTTCGACAAGCTCAATACAAGTTTTTGTTCTTCGTTTTGGTTGACCACGGAATCTGTCCAAGAACGGCTTAATTTTATTTTCTCGAAAAAAACCACTCTCTAATGGATCGAAGAAGCACCATCGCTACCTTACTCGGTAGAAAAAAAACCACCAAGCAAAAAGCTGCTACCGCAGTCGCTGGTTTAGAACCTTACACAGGGCCCTGGGAACAAGCACAAGCCGCCCATCTACTCCGTAGAACAACTTACTGCGCCAATTATGAAAACATCAATGAAGCAGTATCCAATGGCTTAGATGTAACTTTGTCTCAAATCCTGGCAGACAAGCCCATGCCGGAACCACCACTCAATCATTTTTTCGAATCAGACCCCAATGTTCCTGTTGGACAAACCTGGATTGATGCTCCTTATTCTACTGTCATCAACCTTGTCAATTATCGCTATCGATCAATGGTTGGATGGACCAT
>CALLVY010000433.1 GCA_938015925.1 uncultured Saprospiraceae bacterium | reverse complement strand
TTGCTTCTCCAAATTTTGAGCAAAGGAGGAAAAGGAAAGCGCTAAAAACAAATTAAGGAAGCAATAACGAAATGCTTTCATTTTATTTTTTTTTTAAAATCAAAACGCCAGATTAAGTCCAGTTCGAAGATTAAAGCTTTGGCTGTTTTCGGGTTGAACAGCGGAGAGTATATTGTCTGTCATCGCAAAGATAGATACAGGGCCGAGGTGGAGTGCGAAATTGAGACCCAAATTATCGTAACGCTGATTGCGAATGGCATAGCTGGCACCGACTGATAAAACCTTACTCACCTGAGCGCGACCACTAAAGGCGAAAGCAAAATCTGTATTTCCATTGACGGTGGAAGTATGAGCTAAGGCTCCCAAGGTCCACCTTTTATTGACTTGATAACTAAGGCTCCAATAGGTTTTTAGCGGTAGTGTTGTCGAATAATTTTCGCTGGTTTCGGTGAAGGCAATGACTTCTTTTAAAGAGTCCAAAGTTCCCTCCAATGGCACGTTGGAGTTTTGAAAAACACTATCGAGAATGACGCCATCATAGGTAAACATTTTTTCGCTTTGATAGTTGGTCACATTTTCTTTCCAGTTTATTTTTCCTAAGTCTTTGACACTTGCTGCCAGAAGCAATTTATCGCTTAGTTGGTAAGTCAATCCCAGGTCGAGGGCGAAGCCCGAATTTTTAGTGAAGATATCCGCACCAGAAAAATTATTTACGCCCAAGTCAAAATCAAAACTCGTGAGTTCATTAATTTTAAAATAAGAAGAAGTATTCAGGAGCAAGTCGGTATCCAGTGTGAGCTGATAGATGTCTTCATCTGTGGTAAGGTCAACCTTTCGTCTTTGAGTCGAAGCATTGCCAATTCCGGTTAGGTATTTTAAACGAAGTCCAAGGCCTAGTTTGCCAAATTTCCGAGCAGCTCCAAAGGCAAATTCATTGTAGGCAGTCAATTGAATATCAGGGCCCAATTCTAAAGTTTGTCCAACGAATCCACCATTGCCTAAAAAGATAAATTCGGCCAAACCTCTTGGATAATTGAAGGAAGAATTAAGTCGGATCCCGTGGTGAAAACTGAGTTGCAATTCTTTCAAACGAATCGCAAAACGAATCGTTTCTATTTCCAGATTGGCTTGGATAGCATTATCCTCTTCCAGCGAAGCCAATACATCGCTTACCTGAATCTGATTAACGCCATTGGCATCCGTCTGGACCAATTCTCCAAACTTAATTCCACTTGCCGCAGCATTGACATAAAAACCGGGCAAAGCCACTTCTATTTTTTTATCCGTTACCAAAGCCGGATTAGTCAAACCGGACTGCCATATATCGCGCATAAAATGAGTCCCTAATTCCTGTTGGGCATGCAATGGAAAAAGTAGGATAAAACAGCAACTAAGAGAAAAAAAATATTTAAACATAAAGGGAATTTAAAGCAAAAACCAAGCGTAAATTTGGGCTACAAAATCAGTGAAAATTAAAATCATCTTTCCAATTCTACTTTTAAGCCCATGCGAATACTGATGCCTTGGGTATTAAAAATCTTGATGGGTACTTGTCCATCATCGTAGGAGGAAAAGAAGGTCGTCAACATTAATTGTTTTGAATTTTGCAAACGCTTAAAACGATCTCTATCTATTGGAATAAAACGGACTAATTTTTCCATACCCGTCACTTCTCCAGTAGCAACATCAACGGGAGCAGAAGCAATCACCGATTTTACTTCCTCGAATAAAGAATCAATGATATTTTGATTGCCATCGAGGAAATAACCTTGTAGTCCGACATTCAGGGGCAAAGTATTTTCTGAAACAATTTTCAGCTCTGCGGAAGCCACATTTTCGTATTGACTTAAATTGATATCAAGTATTTCATTCGCTGCAAAACCAGAGGCTTTTCCATACATCGGCAATTCTACTTCTATTTGAATTCTAAATCGACTGCTGTCTGTCATAAAGCCTCGAATCGTGGTATCTCGATCGGGGTTTGCAAGAGCTTCCATTTCATAATCTACTGCTACAGGACTAGAGCCCAAGACCTCTATGATATTGGAGTTGTCTTTATCAAAAGAAAAATAAGTCGTTTTTTCTTCGCCCGCTTCGGCTATCGTTGGATAAGCGACATTGATGCTGTCTAAGTAATTACTTTGCAGTGGAACAACACTTCCATCGGCAGAAATAATATTCATAATATTAGCTTTGGATCGTACTGGAAAGCCAAAAGAATTGATGACAAAAGCAGAAATTTTGGGTTCTTCAAAACGCACATCTCCTCTGGTCCAGTTTTCGAAGAAATCAATTTCAATGGTATCGCGGGGAATGCTATAAATCTCATTACCCATATAACCTTCGATATAAGAAGCGGTAAAATCTAATAGTTCGAGAAGGGCAACATCTATCTTTTTCCGTTCTCCAGAACTTTCTATAATTGCTTCGTACTGAACATAAATGGAATCATTGGTTGGTTTCAGTATATGATTTTTCAAATCAAAAACTTCCGATAGAAAAGGTAAGCTAGGGTGCCCCGTTGGATGATACTGTTTGTATTCAAAAGCTTCGCCACCTGGGGTAATCAGATTGGGCAACTTAATCGTCATATTCATCGGTTCCAAGATCGTATTGAAGTAGATGAAACGAAGGGTTCCGTTATTGATGATCGCAAAGTCCATATCAAAACCATTGGGCGTTGCAAAGGGGAGTACAGAAGAAGTATCAAGTAGTGGAAATTGCCCTTGGGTTTGGGCTACAGATTCGAAGATGTCGGTACTGGATCGAGCGGTGACCTCTCCTTTATAATTGAGGGTAATCAATCCATCGGCACCAATTGTTACAAAAGTATCGTCATCAAAATTATTGAGAATATCCTCAATAGAAAAATTAGTCTGGACTAGTGGAATGGCATATTCTGGATCCGTATTTCCAATTTTTACTTCATCATATTTCTTACACCCTGTAGAGAAAAATAAAAAAGAAAGACAAAGGCAAAGAAGGCTGTAAGTTTTAAGGGCAGATAAATGTAGATTCATCAATTGATATTTTAGGACTAAGAGTAGTCCACTTTAATTAAGATGTCGCAGCAATAAGGCGTTTAGAATAAAGAACTTTTACCAAGCAGATAAACCAGAATCATTCAAAATTTTGAATAGTTCGAGAGGAATCAAAATTATTAAGTTGCTTAAGTCCGGCACTTAAAGACTTTCAAGCTTGGATTTATTATTGCTTTTTCCGGTTTAACCAAACATTAACGCCATTTCTAATGAAGATAGGTTGTATTTACTAAAACGCCCCCAATCTATGCTTGCTGCCTCTGCAAATGTCAGCTAATGAGCATCCTTATTTAAAACATCTTGGTCACAGTACTGTTATGTCTACTAAACCAAACCAGACAAGTCAAACTCTTTACCCAAAGCAGGAATCTCTACATCATTAAAGCCATGCTCTCCCATTAATTCTGAAAGTGCTGTTTGTCTTTTGATTTCACCATGCACTAAGAATATTTTCTTTACGCGACCTTTTTGATTTTCGATGAACTGAAGGATCTCTGTTCGATCTGCATGTGCAGAAAAGGACTCCATCGTTTCAATATCTGCATTGACCAATTTGAGTTCTCCAAAAAGTTTGATGGCTTCTTTTCCTGAACGAAGTTGTCCTCCTGTCGTTTCTGGACTACAATAACCAACGATTAGCAAGGTATTCTTTTGATCATCAATATTGTTGAATAAATGGTGGCGGATTCTTCCGGCATTCATCATTCCAGAAGAACTAATCACAATGGCAGGCTCATTAGAACTGTTGAGTGCTTTGGAAGCGGCGACCTCCTTAATATAGGTGAGGTTATTAAAACCAAAAGGATTGTCGTCGAGCAACATATACTCATTCAAGTCATCATCATAACATTCTGGGTGAGAACCAAAAATTACCGTCGCATTGACCGCTAGTGGGCTATCTACGTAAACTGGAATTTTTGGCAATTTACCTGCCGTTTCCATTTGATCAAGCATGTAAACAATTTCTTGCGTACGTCCAACACTAAATGCCGGGATTAATAATTTTCCTTTTTTCTCAATACAAGTGCGTTTGATAATCTCGAGAAATCGTTCTGCTTCTGCGGGCTTTTCGAGGTGATCTTTGTTGCCATAAGTCGATTCGCAAAGTAGAAAATCTACTGGAGGCATGGGTTGTGGATCGCGAAGAATAGGGCGATCGGGGCGACCAATATCTCCAGAGAATCCAAACATAACTTCTTTTCCATCTTCTTGAATACGAAGAGTAACAGAGGCAGAACCTAAGATGTGTCCCGCATCGGTAAACAACACTTCCACCTGATCATTGATTCTATGCCAACGGTCATATCCAATCCCCACAAAAAGATCCATCGCAGGCGGTACATCTTTACTGATATAAAGAGGTTCTACCATTTTCTTCTTACGCTGTCCTTTCTTCTTTTTCTTTTTGAGTCTTCTTTTATTGGTGTACTCGGCATCTCGTTCTTGAATCTTGGCGCTATCCAAAAGCATAATGGCGCAAAGGCTTCGCGTGGCATGAGTACAAATAATATCCCCGGCAAAACCATCTTTCACTAATTTTGGTATCCGACCACTATGATCGATATGCGCATGAGAAAGAATCATACAGTCTACACTCCCTGGCGAAAAATACCAATTGCGGTTAAACTCGGCCATATCTTTATTTCGACCTTGATACAAACCACAATCTAATAAAATCGTGTAGCCATTATCTAGTGTAAGTAAATGGGCGCTTCCGGTGACGTGCTGTGCTGCTCCGCAAAATTGAACCTTCATAGAAGAGAAGTTTTGATTTAAGATTAATATAGGCTGGCTAAGTTAGTAAACTCAAGGGCAAATTCCACTTCCACCCAAGTTCCTTTTTCCGTTTTTGGGATAAATCCATGGCTCTAAATAAAAAAAGGAATAATACTGAAGTATTATTCCTTTTTTGGGATCAGAACATTAGGATTAGATGGTCATAATGTCTTTCTCTTTGGCTTCGACTATTTTAGAAACTTGATCGGCATGGCTGTTGACCATTTTTTGCACCTCATCTTCTAAGCGTTTGCCTGCATCTTCCGGGTAGCCATCTTTAACGGCTTTTTTGATCACATCTAAAACCTTGTGGCGGCTATTCCGCAGACTTACTTTGGCATCTTCACCGTAAGCTTTTGCTTTTTTTACATATTCTTTACGGCGATCCTCGGTAAGGGGAGGAATATTGATAATGATCAATTCTCCATTATTCTGAGGCGTCACTCCTAAATTAGCAGCAAAGATGGCCTGCTCGAGAGGGCCAATCATTGCCTTTTCCCAAGGTTGAATAGTGATGGTTCTAGAATCTGACACCCCAATATTGGCAACTTGGCCTATTGGTGTTGGAGAACCATAGTAATCTACCAAAATACCATTCAGGATAGCAGGAGAAGCTTTACCCGCTCTGATTTTTGTCAAATCTTTTTGTAAATGCTCAATAGCACCATCCATTTGCTCATTGGCATCTTCTAAATGTAAATCTAATTCTTCCTGCATTTTAAAATTAATTAGTTATAAATTCGACCCTTTATTTGTCACTAAAATACTTCGGGAATTTCTTTTGAAGTACTCCTAGGAACTATTTTTTTATCTCTAGCCCTATTGTTTTGACCAATTTATCAAAAAGAGTCACTTTCTGGTCCATACGCTTAACGATAAATAGTAGGCTAGAAATTATATTTCACAACACCTTTTTGGATTTCAATTTCCTTATTGTCTTCCATTCTACGAATAATTAGTTCTACGTTTCCGTCGTATTCCGTAAACTCTTGATTGTACAATTGGATGTAGCGCTTAAGAGTTTCTACTTCTGCTGGGCGATTCCCGGAATGGACTAAACGGCGAACCGTTTCCTTTGCAGTATCTCCAACCGCCGATTCCCCTCCTTCATAAGCGCCTTGAAAAATAGGTTCTGAATCTTCTCCAGATTTTTCAGCACCCAACTCGTCGATCACCATTGGCATTTCTGTAATTATCTTTTCCGTTGGATTATCCTTCTTCCTTTGGATGCGGAGACAATCTCTGCCTTTGTCATTGATATAGTTGACCAGTGAATCGAGGGCTTTGTCATTGGAGAGAATGGCAAACTCAATATCCGTGTCTACTTTTTCATGGATGCGCCCCATAACGAAAGCCATTGGAAAATTCATGTCCTCTTGTTCTTCCTCCTGACTTACCAGGATCCACTTTGCAGACTTACCGAGTTTTTGAATTTGACGAGCCAGAGTCAGAGATATAGCATCTTGATCTTCTGGAACAAAAATAAAAAGCCGATCGCATACTTTTTCAAGTTTGCGAAACTTAACCTTGAGTAGGTTTTCATAATTCGTAAATACAAACCTTCTATTAGTGTTTTTCATAGTTAGAGACCGTCAAAATATTTGGTGATGTGGTGTGCTCAAAATTTCTGCTAAAATAATTTAATTAGCTCCCTTTTCAAAATTTTCTCTATACTTTTAAAAAAAAACACATAACAAATAAAAGTCTTTCATAACTAATAGGCATTCAACTGCTTACACCTGCCTTTAAGTTTAATACCTTCCGTCCCAAACAAATAAAAAAGCAGAAGTACTTTTGTACTTCTGCTTTTTATCAGAAAACTTATACTAACTGTTGTATAATCACCGACTTCCGGCGTAGCGCATCACTAAATATAGGAGGGTAACTAAGGAAGCTAAAGCAGCAGAAACATAAGTAATCGCAGCCCACCATAAAGCATCTTTTGCGCCATCATATTCTGCTCCTTGAGTGATCCCGGTTTCATCCAACCAAGCCAATGCTCTTTTACTCGCATCAAACTCTACAGGCAAGGTTACAAAACTAAATGCGGTAGTTACTGCAAAGGCAATAATCACTACCAAAAGCAATTGTGGTATTGTTCCTAAAAGCATCAATGCCATAATCAAAAGCCACTGTTGTGCTGCGGAAGCATATTTTACAAATGGAACCAAAGAAGATCTCAACTCCAACATGCTATAAGAAGTGTCATGTTGTACGGCGTGACCACATTCGTGCGCAGCCACTGCTGCTGCCGCTACACTCCGTCCAGCAAACACATCGGGACTCAAAGCAATGGTCTTCGTCGATGGGTTATAATGATCAGAAAGAAAACCTTTTCCTTGAACAACTTGTACATCACTAATGCCATAATGCTTGAGCATTGCATTCGCAATTTCCGCTCCACTCATTCCATTCTGCAATGCGACTTGACTATAATAATTGAATTTACTTTTTAAGCGATTACCAACAAACATACCGATGGCCGATAAGACTCCGGTGATAACCATGTAAATCATATATTCTCCATTCATGATTTGCTATATTTTTATTTTAATAAATGAACAATTCTTTTTGCGAGTAATCGCCAACTAATAAATTAGTTCGTTCCTTAAGAACCTCCTTCTCGATTTCTCGCTAGTAATTAAACGCATTTAAATCCAAGAAGGATGCAATTAATCTACAAATGCCTTCTCTCTTTGGACAAAAAAGCGAGAATCAGGTCACTTTCGTTTTGTTAAAAAACTGCTTTTCCTTAATTCAAAATATCAAATCGCGTATACGGCTGCAATGCTTTTGGAATTCGGATTCCTTCTGGGGTTTGATTATTCTCCAGAAGGGCGGCGACGATACGAGCCAGCGCTAGTGCACTACCATTTAAGGTATGCGCCAATTGCATTTTTTTATCTTCATTTCGGAAGCGCAATTTCATTCGATTGCTTTGGTAAGTTTCAAAATTAGAAACAGAGCTCACTTCTAACCAGCGTTTTTGAGCAGCAGAATATACTTCGAAATCATAAGTAAGCGCAGCAGCATGTCCCAAGTCGCCCCCACAAAGACGTAAGATCCGATAGGGGAGTTCTAGTTTTTGCAACAATTTTTCTACATGCGCTAGCATTTCCATCAAAACCTCATAAGATTTATCGGGGTGTTCGATGCGTACGATTTCTACTTTATCAAATTGGTGTACCCGATTTAGTCCGCGCACATGCGCTCCATAAGAGCCCGCTTCCCGACGAAAACACGGCGTGTGTCCGCAGAGTTTGACTGGAAAATCTTTCTCGTCCATGATTACATTTCTGTAAATATTGGTAATCGGTACTTCTGCGGTAGGAATGAGGTACAAATTATCGCCGGTGCAATGGTACATTTGTCCTTCCTTGTCTGGCAATTGTCCGGTGCCTCTCGCAGAATCCTCATTAACTAACAAAGGTGGAATGATTTCTTCATACCCCGCTTCGTGCCCTTCATCCAAGAAAAAATTGATCAATCCTCTTTGCAATTTTGCTCCTTTCCCACGATAAAGTGGGAAACCTGCTCCAGTCAACTTTGTTCCAAGTTCCAGATCAAAAATGGTGTATTTTTTAGAAAGCTCCCAATGAGGTAAAGCATCACCGGTCAATACGGGCAATTCTTCCGTCCAATCCTTAAATACCTCATTATCTTCATCGGTATTGCCGGCAGGCACTGACTCATGAGGGATATTGGGCAAAGACAATAATTGTTCTGTGAGCTGACTTTCTGCTGCTTTAAGTTCCTCTTGTAGCTGGCTCGTTTGTTCTTTTAAGCTGGCTACTTGTTCTTTTAAAGCATCTCCTTCTGATCTTTTTCCCTCTTTATACAGACCACCAATTTGCTTAGAAAGCACTTTGGCTTGCGCCAATTGGTCATCCAGCGATTTCTGGGTACTCTTTCGTTTATCATCCAAAGCAATGACCTCTTCGATAATACCTAGGTCTTTATCGGCATAATTTCTAACCTTTAACCCTTTAAGAACCCGGTCTTTATTTTCCCGGATAAAGCTTAATTGTAACATATTGGACAGAATTATTTATTATTTTGGTATAATATGTGTAAGTAACTAAAAAACAGGCACTGAAACACAAATAACAGGCCTTGTGGAAAACTTTTATGTTAATTTTTTGCAAAGATACTATTTGAATTTAAAAATAAACGTATTTTTGCGTCATCAGAATGATAAGCACTCCTGATTTCACAATCCTTCAAGTCATTTAAGTTCTTTTGCAATTCTACGTTTTACGTAGTTGCTACTTATTAATTTTATTAAGAACCCTACTTATTTATCTTGATCCGAATTCAGGTGTATGTTGGTTTCAACTTAACTAGCATAACATCAATCCCCACAATTCAATTCCACAAACAGAGGTTATTTTTCTTCCGTAAACTGTGATTGATGAGGATAGACCTCTTTATCCCTTTATTTATTTTCCCTGAAAGTATGCCCTGCTCAAAAACCCTGATACCGAGAGATTTAAAATTAAAATAACAGTCCCCTCAAATATTATGTATAATATAATTCAGTTAAACGAAATGCTATTACCCCAATTGAAAGCACTTGCTGAAGAGATGGGCATTCAAGGGTACAAGAAACTGAACAAAAAAGACTTGATTCATACCATCCTTGATGAACAAGCCGTTTCTGGTGCTCCTTCAACTAAAACAAATACTAGCACTGACCAAACCAAAGGCGCTGATTCTAAAAATAAAAAGATGACTAAAAAGACTGAAAACTCAGAAGACGAAAACAACAGTTCCCACTCGAATGGAGATGATAAGTCGGAGAAAAAAAGAAGAGTAAGAAAAACAGTGACGACATCAGACCGACGAACAAATAGAACGCTAAGACCACCTGTTGAAAAGCCAGTAAACGAATTGCCGTTAAAAACGAAACCAGAACCGGAACCTACTCCAACACCAGAACCAGAACCTAAGCCAAAACCTGTTGCAGAGGTAGAGAAAAAACCGGAACCAGTAAGAGAAAAAACGAGAGCGATTGAGCGAAAACCCAGACCAGGAGGAGATGATTCGAAAGACCAACGCAATGATTCGAAAGACCAACGCAATCCTCAGCAAAAAAGAAGACCTCAACCCACAGGTGAAAGATTTAATATAGAATTGGATGGCATTATTGAAGGGGAAGGAATTCTAGAGATGATGCCAGATGGCTACGGTTTCCTTCGCTCCGCTGATTATAACTACCTCACCTCTCCCGACGACATTTACGTTTCTCCTTCTCAAATAAAACTTTTTGGATTAAAAACTGGCGACACCGTTAAAGGTGCCATTCGCCCACCTAAAGAAGGAGAAAAATACTTCGCTCTATTGCGCGTATCTGTAATCAATGGCCTGGATCCAAAAGATATCCGTGATCGGGTACCTTTTGAATACCTCACTCCATTGTTTCCAGACGAAAAATTTGAATTGGCATCTTCTCCTTCTGGCCGCGATTATGGTCCAAGGATGATCGACCTCTTCACTCCTATCGGAAAAGGACAACGTGGACTCATCGTCGCACAACCGAAAACAGGTAAAACATTCCTGTTGAAAGATTTGGCCAATGCCATTTCTAAAAACCAACCGGATTGCTACATGATGGTCTTACTCGTAGATGAACGCCCGGAGGAGGTTACCG
>CALLVY010000432.1 GCA_938015925.1 uncultured Saprospiraceae bacterium | reverse complement strand
ATATACTTTAGTCTTGGCGGCTATCTATCTTGGACGTAAGGCCATTCAAACTATTGAAGAAAATTAATCTTCTTAGTTATTTGGTTTTAAGCGCTTCACCGGTTTTTTTTCAATACTAGTCCACATTTCTGCCTCCACCTTGAATCTTTCATTTTCTTTGAAAGACTGTTTTTCTATTTCACCATTTCTTTTTCCTTTACTGGCTTTTCATACATGCGAAACTTCGCGACCCCCATTCTTTGTAGAAAGTGATTAAAGGAAACCCTCAATACTCCTAGTCCATATGTTGCACTTCTTTGAAAATTAATAGACGATGCTTCTTCAAAATATTTGGTAGGACAAGTCACTTCTGCAATCGTATATCCTCCAAAGATAATCTGCGAAAGCATTTCATTATCGAAGACAAAATCGTCAGAGTTTTGATTGAAGTTGATATTGGTGAGTACTTCTCGGCTGAAGGCTCGATATCCGGTATGGTATTCAGATAATTTATAGTTGACCAAAAAATTTTGGGTCATCGTCAGAAAGCGATTGGCAATATATTTATACAGCGGCATTCCTCCTTTTAACGCACCAGTACCTAATATCCGAGAACCGAGTACCACAGGAAACAGCTCGTCTCCAATAATATTCACCATTGCGGGAATCAACTTCGGCGTGTATTGATAATCGGGGTGTAGCATGATCACAATATCTCCTCCCAATGCCAATGCTTTATTGTAAAGACTTTTTTGGTTGCCACCATAGCCTTTGTTTTTCTCATGTACAATGACATGATTGATTCCGATTGATCGGGCCAATTCCTTGGTATTGTCACTACTTGCATCATCGCAAAGAATGACTTCATCTACCAAGTCAAATGGAATTTCCTGATAAGTTTTTTCTAAAGTTAAAGCGGCGTTATAAGCCGGCAGCACAACAATTACTTTCTTTCCTTTGTACATGTTCAATTCAGTTTTCGGGATTTCCCCGTCAAAATTCAAAATAGGGATTTGCCCCTGCAAAGATATAAAGAACTACTCAAGTAAGTTAGTGAGCAGAATTATTTTGCCATCAAAATGGGATGAGTTTCAGGCTTAGTCGAGGCAAAAAACGTAGGCGATGCCTTAGCATCGGCGAGGCTTTTTAACGAAGAATAAGGTTGAAAATCGCTCAATCTAATGTATACCCAATATCCGCGAACTACTTAGTTTCTACAATTATTCAAGGTAAAATACTTGGCTTAACTCCTTCTTAAATCCAATTATAATGCCTATTATTCCCAAAATCAAGCAAAAAAAGAGGCAAAATACGGTAAAAAAATAAATCATTGTTTCGACCTTATCTCATTAGAGGCAAAACCAGCCAGGATTTTCCCCTCTTCAACTTTATCAAAATCCAGAAAAATGACCAAGAAAAAAACTTTCCCTCGATGGCTCAAATGGCTAGGTGGCTTTTTTGTCCTTTTAATATTCCTTGCTCTTTCCGCTTATCTCTCCTTTAATGAAAAGAAACCAGAAGGACAAAGTGGCCCGGAAGCAGAGGCGCTCGCCCTCAAAATGCTTAAAGCCATCGACAAGCCTGGCTGGGACAGTACCCAAATCGTACAGTGGACTTTTAAAGGAGTCCATACTTACCTTTGGGACAAAAAACGACATTTGACTAAAGTCACCTGGGACGATTATGAAATCTTACTCGACATCAATAAGATAAAAGGTAAGGTATGGAAAGCCCAAGAAGAACTAAAAGGAGACAAGGCGCAAGCCATCGTCCAGAAGGCATGGGAATATTGGTGCAATGATTCTTTTTGGCTCAATGCCCCGGCTAAATGTATGGACCCGGGTACTAGTCGAAGCATCGTAAAAACGGAAGATGGCCAGGATGCCTTGATGGTTACTTATGCCTCTGGAGGAGTCACTCCAGGCGATGCCTATCTTTGGGAATTGGATGAAGAAGGAAAACCTAAGAGCTATAAGATGTGGGTAAAAATCATTCCAGTCGGAGGAATGGAATTTACTTGGGAGGACTGGGCAGTTTTACCAACGGGAGCGCGCATTGCACAAATGCATAAAGGCCCTAAAATTGATTTGGACATTGGGGATTTAAAAGGCGCAGCTACTTTGGAAGATTTTGGTTTAAATGCGGATCCTTTTCTTCCTATTCTATGGGAATAACAAGAACCATTATCTAAAAATCAAATGTTTTTTTTCCAATTATCTAAACCAATTAGAAAAATCCACGTTTAAACATACAATACGGTTTTCTGTCTAATTTTAAATCGCAACAAAGACCGTTGATTAGCAGAAAAGTTTTATTTTACATTGCTTACCAATAGAGACAATTAAAATTCGGGTATCATGAGTATTGAGCAGGAATTAAAGACCGACAAATATGACATTTGGCAGCAGCTCCACATCAATGTCAAACTTTCTTCCACTTGGCTTGCCAATCAGGCAAAAGAAATGCTTTCTCCTTATGGCATCACCCCTAAGCAGTTTAATATCTTACGGATATTACGCGGCCAAAAGGGAGCAGGACTCACCATCCTGGAAGTACGAGATCGAATGATCGACAAAATGTCTGACGCTTCCCGACTCATTGATCGACTTTCCAAAAAAGAACTCGTTGTTAAATGTGCTTGCTCGCTCGACAAAAGAGCTAACCGGGTATGTATCACCGAAAAGGGTTTAGCCTTACTCACAACCCTCGATACTTCCATCAATGAATTTAAAAGTACCCTCTCTGATCTTTCCGAAGAAGAAGCCCATACCCTCAATCAATTATTGATGAAAATGAGGAGTAAGGATTCCGTTTAAATACCAAATCCTACACTAAGTTTCTGCTCTTCTTTCGTCCAACAAAACCTGTGAGGAACAACGGATATCGATCCTAAGATCCACACCGTCATTCCTACATAAGCGTTACAGGCCTTTTCTCATTGGTACGTTTGGCATTCTACACAATAAAAAAACGGTTTCGGTCATTGCCAAAATTAAAAACACAGATAATCGGCAACAGGATTATTTTGGGTTTAGTGAATTAAAAACTTATGAAACGAAGTGGGAAATTGAGCTTTCGAAGAGACATTTAGTGCAGTCAAAAGATTTACCTAAATTTTCGAAAAGAAACAGTAGCCATCGACCGACGGCTTAGAGAAGTAAGACCCAATACAGTCTTATTATTCTGGATGCTCTCAAAATCTACCTAACTCCTCAGAACTCCCAAAGCGGGTTCAAGAATGGAGAAAAGTTATTTTTATTTTGTTCGAGAAATCCAATCAATAGTTAAGTAGTTCGCGGATATTGTGCTACCATTAAAATGATTTAGATTTTGTTTGTAATCGAGGCGCGAGAACCGCACATAGCCTTAGCTATGTAAGGATTTGAGTAACGATGAGTACAAGCAAAAGATATTCATTTTAATACGTAGTTTAATTTCGCGAATTACTTACATAACAATTATTTATAATATTTATTTTATCTCTTCTAATCTTTTTTTGCCTGATGGTCCATTAAATCCTTAAATAACTCATGGACATTCGTTAAGTCTTCTATCTATGAATCTTCAACAACTTCAGCAACACAATAATGAACTGGCCATTCTCAACTCCATCGCTCAAGTACTCAATCAAGAATTGGATTTGGAAAAAGCCCTGGATCGAGCGCTGCAAAAATCTATCGAACTCTTACAACTCAAAACGGGTTGGATTTGGTTATTCAATCCAGCCTCCAATACCGCCTACCTGGCCGCTTCGCATCAACTTCCTCCCATTTTCGCTGAGCGTCCAGAATTACTTTCCGGTACTTGCTATTGTATCAAAAAATACCTGACCGACAAATTGGACAATGCCTCCAACATCAGCGAAATCACTTGCACCCGATTAGAAAACTTACAAGATGGAACCAGTGGCTTACGCTATCATGCCAGTATCCCGCTATCCTCCCAACAAGAAAAACTAGGTATCCTCAATGTGCTCAGCACCGACTCCCAAGAACTTTCCCAAAGCAATCTCCAACTCCTGTACACCATCGGAGACATGCTTGGAATTGCCATTGCCCGAGCGCGATTATTTGCCAATAGTCGTCAGACTGGCGTCATAGAAGAACGAAATAGATTGGCGCGGGAAATTCACGACACCCTAGCTCAAAGTCTCGCAGCGATCAGCCTAAGATTAGAAAGCATGGAAATTTTATTAGAGAAAGAAGTCCCCAAAGCGCGGCTGCAAGATCAAGTACAAAAAACGCTAAGTCTCACGCGCAACAGTTTAGAAGAAGCGCGCCGTTCCGTACTCGACCTCCGTGCCTCTCCTTTGGAGCAAGGCAATCTCGCTACCGCTATTGAACTCTTAATCGAGGATCTAAGAAGTCCAAAAAATCTAAAAGTAGATTTCGAAATTCTTGGACAATATCGCCTCTTAGCCCAAAGAGTAGAAATGGCTTTGTACCGAATCGCCCAAGAAGCCATTAATAATATTCGACAACATGCCCGTGCAAAAAAAGTAAGGGTCTCCCTGCATTACCAAAACGATTCAGTAGTTTTACAGATCGAAGACAATGGAATTGGTTTTGATTTTCAAAAAGAGCAAGATGGCTTTGGCCTAATCAGCATCAACGAAAGAGCAAAATTAATTCACAGTGGAATAAACGTACAGTCTAGTCCAGGAGCAGGCACACAAATCACCGTTACCGTTTTGGAAACAATCTCTAATGAAGGATAAAATCAAAATATTTTTAGCAGATGATCATCCCATTGTTCGGGATGGACTTCGTAGCGTCTTGGAAACACAAGATGATTTTCTCATCGTCGGAGAAGCCAATGATGGTTTAGAAGTTTTGGCGCAGCTAGATGAATTGGCGCCGGATATTCTTTTTCTCGATCTTGGAATGCCGAATAAAGATGGAGTGGCCGTCATCCAGGAAATCCAGGAAAAAAAGATTCCCGTCAATGTGATTGTTTTTACCGTTTTTGATACCGATGAAAGAATCCTCAGCGCCATCCGTGCCGGAGCGAAAGGTTATCTACTCAAGGGAGCTTCTCGCAAGGATATCTTTAATGCCATTCGCGTCGTACATCAGGGAGCCTCCCTACTCCAACCACTTATCGCCAGCAAACTCCTCGACCACCTCAATGATAAAGTCGAAAGATTATCTCCTCGCGAACTAGAAGTGCTACAAGCACTGGCTAAAGGCGACACCAATCCCTACATTGCCAAAACTTTGTTCATCTCTGAACGTACCGTAAAATTCCACGTCAGCTCCATCCTTTCCAAACTCCATGCACACAACCGTACTGAAGCTGTGCGAATTGCGGTAGAGAAAGGAATCATTTCTCTGTAAAACTCCCTTAGTTCAAAAATTCAAGTGCTCGTAAAGACTTGGATAACTTAGCTACCTGTACCAAAGTACAGGTGTAATTCTGTTCTATTGCCTGAGGCGAGAGTGGTCCTTTTTCTAGCATTTTTGTATGGAAAGAAGAAATTAAATCATTCACTAAAACGCCACTGACATGGAAAATAAATCAAAAAGAACCGCACTCATCACCGGAGCATCAAGAGGCTTAGGTTTAGCACTCGCCCGTACTTTAGCCCAACAAGGCTGGCAATTGATCTTAACCGCCAGAAATGCCGTCAAATTATTGGCCGTCCAAGAAGAACTCTCCAAAATAACCACCGTAGATGCCATTTCTGGCGATGTAATCGACGAAATCCATTTGCTTCAATTGCCCTCTAGAGCAGCAAAAATGGGTGGGCTAGACCTAGTTATTAACAATGCCAGTACTCTCGGAATATCCCCGCAGCCAGGGCTTTTAGAGTATAAAATCGAAGTTATCCACAGCGTTTTCCACACAAATGTGATTGCACCACTTTCTTTGCTTCAAAAGCTAAAACATTCCCTAAAACCTGGCGCTCGCATTATCAACGTTTCTAGCGACGCCGCAGTAAGTGCCTACGAAGGTTGGGGAGCTTATGGAGCGAGCAAAGCCGCCCTGGATCACCTTTCCGCCATTTTTGCCAAAGAGAATCCACAATGGAAAACCTATTGGGTAGACCCCGGTGATATGCGTACCCAAATGCATCAAGAAGCATTTCCCGGAGAAGACATTAGCGATCGACCATTGCCAGAACGTACGGTTCCGGGCTTTCTGCAACTCATCGAAGAAGAGTGGCCAAGTGGCCGCTACCTCAGTCAAGAATTGATTGCGAATAAGAAGGCCGTTTCTGTTTAGATTCTTTGCCTATTTGATCACCGCTAAAATCCTACGATATGAATTCATTCCTAAAGAAATCAGAACTAAGTTTACCTCAAAATAAAAGCATTCATTTTGAACTCCCTAAAGACCTCGAATGCAGCCGACCTACAGAAGAACGCGGCATCCAACGCGACGATGTTCGCCTGCTCGTTTCTCACTACCAAGACGATCAATTTTCTCACACTCAATTTAATTCCATCGCCGACCACCTCTTACCAGGAGATGTCTTAGTGGTCAATACCAGCGGTACTTTACCTGCGGCACTTTCAGCCACCAACGAAGAAGGCCTAGACTTACGGGTCCATTTATCCACACAGCGGTCTGAGGATTTTTGGGTGGTAGAAATACGAGCAGTCTTACCTTCTGGTAAAACCCAAAGGTATCATGGAGGAAAGCCACAAGAACATTTAAAACTAGCGGACGGAGGAAGCCTGGAATTGGTGCAAGCTTATTATAAAGATGAAAAAGAAGACCAACACCTGCGCCTATGGATTGCTCGCTTTCATCTGGAGGAGAAATTAATGGATTATTTGGATCAATATGGGAAAGCGATCCGCTATGGATATGTTTCCAAAAACTATCCCCTCTCCTATTATCAAACCGCATTTGCGCAAGAAATGGGCAGTGCTGAAATGCCTTCGGCGGGTCGTGCTTTTACCGATCACCTAGTCACTCAATTGGTATCCAAAGGCGTTATTTTTGCGCCGATTCTGTTGCATACTGGTGTGGCCAGTTTGGAATTGGAAGAACGACCTTATGAAGAATTTTTTCGAGTTGCTCAAACTACCGCCCAATTAGTCAATCTGGCCAGAGCAGAAGGACGCCGAGTAATTGCTGTTGGCACCACCGCTATTCGAGCTTTAGAATCTGTAACCAATCGCTATGGAGAAACACAAGGAGGAGAAGGTTGGACCAATACTTTTATTACGCCTGAGCGAGGCCTTTTTGGTATTGATGGTTTGATCACAGGATTTCATGAACCAAAGGCTTCTCATCTTCTGATGCTGGAAACACTAACGGGGAGAAGGCATTTAGAAATCAGTTATCAAGCGGCATTGGAGGCAAAATATCTATGGCATGAATTCGGGGATTTGCATTTGATTTTGCCTTAGCTTTGAACATAAGCTAATGATTTATAGGAAAGACTTTTCAGCTTCCCGTCCGCTTTAGTTCGCTATCGCTCATGGACCTCCTGCGTCGGTCTCGCGGTTTAACTCGTTCCTCGTGAACCTCCGATGTCGGTTTCTTCACTTGATGTATTGTCATACATCACCACCTGACGCAAGGTCAGGGCCATTAGGCCTGCGGGGGCGTTCAGTCATTTATAAAGTCCTTCCCAAAACATCTTCTAGTTCTCTTAAAACCCGGCTTCCTATTTTTTTCAGATAATCCGCTGACCAATCGAAAGAGATACCCGCTGTTTTATAGATTTCTGTAACCTTTCGAGTGTTGCCTAATTTTAAGGCACTCGTAAACTGATGGAGCATTTGCTTTGGGTCATCTTGATATTGTTGCCAGAGGGCGATGGCTCCCAATTGGGCGAAGCCATATTCAATGAAATAAAAAGGAGATTCAAACATATGCAATTGATTGAGCCAACTGACCTTGCGGTAATTTTCTAATCCTGACCAATCTACTTCGGGCAAACAAAAATCCTGGTGGATCGTATCCCATTTTTCTTCTCGCTCAGCGATACTATGTTGAGGATGGGTATAGAGCCAATGTTGGAAACGATCTATTGCGGCAATCCAGGGTAAGATTTCGAGGACTCTTAATAGTTGCCATGACTTGGCTTGTAGCAGTTGTTCTTTTTCTTCGAAAAAGAATTCCCAGTGCTCCATTCCCATTAATTCCATCGTCATGGAAGCCAATTCAGCGACTTCAGCAGGCACCCTTCTTAGTTCGCAGTGGGCAATATCTTCCATAAAAAAAGTATGGATAGCGTGACCACTTTCGTGTAGGAGGCTCCGTACATCTTTGATCGAATGAGTCGCATTGGAAAAAATAAAAGGGACTCTCGTCTTCGGCATAGCCATCAGGAAACCACCCGGTCTTTTGTGTTTTCTAGCACCTACATCAAGGTGTTCTTTCTCTTGCAAAGTAGTAAAGCATTCTGCAAAGAAAGGAGAAATAGCTGCTAGTGTTTTATTGGTTCTTTCCAATAAATCATCAAGTCCCTGAAATGGTTGGAGGGCTTTACGGTTTTTAATATCTCCTTGAACGTCCCAAGGTTTTAGTTGATTTAAACCTAAGTTTTTTTTGCGGTATTGATTAAAGCGTTTTACCAAAGGAACGATTTCTTGCAAAACACTTTCTTGAAAGTTCCTGCATTCCTTAACGCCATAATCTGTTCGGTTTAATACTTGAAATTGATAATTGCGGAAATTTTCAAATCCAGCATTGAGTGCCATTTGATGCCGAGCAGTCAGGAGTTCTGAAAACAATTCTTGCAATTTCGGTTTTTCATCAAGGATATTCTTCGCCAATTTCCGAAAGACTTCTTCGCGGAGTTTTCTGTTATCTCCTTCGAGCAAAGCATTCGCTTCCTGAACGGTCAGTTCCTGATCCTTGACAAGGATAGAGATTTTTGAAAAAATTTCGGTGTACGTTCTAGACTGGAGTTCGATTTTAGATTGGAGTACTTGATTGGCTTCGCAAAAAATAGTTCTTTGTCTTTTTATATTTTCTAAATAGACGTCAAAAGTATTTTTGGGAAGGTGGATCGTAAAAGGAGAAGCTAAAAGTTTTTCATCGAGCTGATGATTGATAGGGCCTAGTTTGGATTCTATTGCTTGAACAGCATAAGCATAGGCTTCTTTGGCGTCGACATTCCTACTGTCTTGCGCGAAGCGCAGATACCGCCAATTTATTTCTTCGTGGACAAAAGATTCTATCTCATTGCGATCTATAATCCATTGATTCAACTCTTCAATTGAATCAATGGATCTTTCTAGCAATTCATTGAAATATGGCTTCAATCGAGACCATACTGTTAGGCAATAACCCTTAGGTAGGAATCCCTGTTTCCGCTTAGGCGGAATGGAAACTACGCTCATTTTTGTTTAGTTTTCTTGGTTAACTGAGGGTGAGAATTTAATTCTCTTCACTTTATTTTTCTATTTTTTCCTCTTCCCCTTTTTCTTTTTCATCTTCTTCTGGTTCCGGTTCTTGTAAGTCCTCCACATTTAGCAATTTTCGGTCATTCAAAAAGTTAAACCATTTAATCGCTTTTCTGATATCGCTTACAAAAACCCTTTCTCTATCAAAAGCAGGAAGTATTTTTCCGAAATATTCATTCAGCTCATCCGCAGAAGCGCCGAGTGATACTGGTGGAGTTGACTCGAACTGTTCCAACATAGAACGGAACACCACTCTTAGTTCTTCGGTATCATCATCTGTATAGATTCCAATAGAAGCCAATGGTGTAAATTGATGCTTTCGAGAAGGCGCTAATTTCCGCTTCCCATCTTCCAAGCTTTCTATGATCAGGCCATTGCCTCGATTTGCTACCATTTTGTAAATTCCAGACATGCCACTAACGGCCACCAATTCATCAATCTTCATAATTAATTATTTTTCTATTTTTTTCTTTGATTATTCCCTCGTCAACAAAACGTGGAAAAGACAAAGAATTTATTTTACAATGCAAAGGTACAAAGAAGTAATAAAAGTTTAAAATCACTTATTCAATAAGGAAATCGAACATTTTAAACCCTCGCCTTAAATAGATTTCTCTTTTAATAGTCCATCAATTTCTTTATTTGCTCTCGCAAACGATTTTGAGGAAGGAAGTCTTTTTCCAAAGAACTTGCAAATGGAATTGGAGTATCCTCACTCGCAACGCGAATGACGGGTCCATCCAGGTATTCAAAATAATGCTCGGCGATATAAGCAGAAATTTCTCCACCAAAACCTCCGGTAGTCGTATCTTCATGCAAAAGAATCACCTTGCCTGTTTTCTTTACCGTTGCTGCAATGGCATCATAGTCTAGAGGCAGCAGTGTTCGCAAATCTAAAATTTCCGCATCCACTCCCATCTCTTCTACCGCAGCTTGCGCCCAATGTACTCCCATTCCATAAGTGATGATAGACAAAGTATTTCCTTCCTTAACCACATTGGCTTTGCCAATCTCCAAAGTATAATAATCATCCGGCACCGGAGCATTGATACTTCGGTAAAGGCCTTTATGTTCAAAAAACATGATCGGGTTCGGATCTTCGAAACTCGCTAATAATAAACCTTTAGCATCATAAGGATTGGAAGGATAAACAACCTTAAGTCCTGGAGTATGCGTAAACCAAGCTTCATTGCTCTGAGAGTGAAAGGGCCCTGCTCCCAAACCTCCACCGGTAGGCATTCGCACTACAACATCTGCATTTTCGCCCCAGCGATAATGAAGCTTCGCCAAATTATTCACGATTTGATTAAATCCACAAGTAACAAAATCTGCAAACTGCATTTCAACCATCGCCTTATAGCCTTTCAAGCTCAAGCCCAATCCAATGCCCACAATTGCACTCTCACAGATCGGCGTATTCCGAACTCTTCCTTTCCCAAACTCTTCTACAAATCCATTGGTGATTTTAAAAACACCACCATATTCTGCAATGTCTTGTCCCATCAAAACCAGGCGATCATGCTTTTGCATCGCTTGGCGGAGTCCGTCAGAAATCGCATCGATAAAACGCTTTTCGCTTTCTTTGCCAGAGCTAGGCTGAATCAATACCGGTTCGTAAGGCGCATAGACATCCGCCAATTCTTGTTCGACGGTCGAGCTAACGGTAGGTTCTTCAAAAGCAACTGCTAAACCAGCTTCTATCTCCGCTTTGATTTCTGCTCTTAAGGTCTCGATATGTGCCTCGGTTAATATTTTCTTTTCTATTAAGAAGTTTTCAAAATTCTTTAGTGGATCTCGTTCGCCCCAATAATCCATCAATTCTTTCGGTACATACTTTGTCCCGGAAGCTTCTTCGTGTCCGCGCATCCGAAAGGTTTTGCATTCTACCAAAACGGGTTCAGGGTTTTCGCGCAGCTCTGCGGCTAATTTAGAGATCGTTTGATAAACTTCCAGGATATTATTTCCATCAATTTTTACGGATCGCATTCCATAGCCAATGCCTTTATCTGCGATATTTTCGCAGCGGAATTGTTCGGAGGTTGGCGTTGATAAACCATAGCCATTGTTTTCGACAATAAAGATTACGGGAAGTTGCCAGACGGCAGCGACATTGAGTGCTTCGTGAAATTCTCCTTCACTCGTTCCTCCTTCTCCACTAAAGGCCACAGCGACTCTCTTTTCCCCACTCAAGGTATGTGCCATTCCAACCCCGCCAGCCAAAGAAAGCTGCGGTCCGAGGTGAGAAATCATTCCAACGATATTGTATTCTTTGGTACCAAAATGAAAGGAGCGATCCCGGCCTTTGGTAAAACCTGGTTTTTTTCCTTGCCATTGGCAGAACAATCGTTCGAGGGGAATGTCTCGGGTGGTGAATACGCCGAGGTTGCGGTGCATTGGGAAGATCATTTCATCGGGCATTAGGGCTGCGGTAGCGCCTACGGCGATGGCCTCTTGACCGATTCCGGAGAACCATTTACTGATTTTACCAGAACGCAGTAAGATCAACATTTTCTCCTCGATCATTCGAGGTTTGAGCATGCGCTCGTATAGGTTTAAAAGGGTTCCTTTGCTTAGTTTCCCTTTTTTGTATTTGATGGTCGATTTGGTAGTAGTAGGCATAATACAGCTCTATTGGTCATTAAATCAAAAATCCAACAAGATTCCTTTTTAAGCGTCTTTAGTAATTTGACGAATAAATAGCCCTAAAGGTAAGTTTGCTAAAGGGTTTTACGAACAATTTTGAATAAAGATTAGTTGGGAATGGTAAATATCTTACAAATTGGAAGATTGGCGATTGTAGGTGTGTTGATCTAAGAAAGAGGCTTTGACGGGTTCTTTTCTTATGCTCATTAAACATACAAACACTTGTAGCTAAAAAATAGCTAAGGTTTATAGGTTTTGTATAATGTTCCCATCCTAGTGTAAAAAAACAGAAGGCAAATCCTAAAAATAACGGACGTGCGCCGTTGTGGCAGGTACAAGTCTATGATAATAGCTTGTTATGCTAAGGCTTTGCCAATCAAGCGTTTAACACTATAAAGACAGTGACCTACTCCACCGTATGTGCCTGAAAATCAATGCAGTAGCAAGAGAAAAAAGTGCTGTCTACATTTTTTCCAAACAATAATTTTACCTAACTTGAAGCCAAGCGCTAGTCTTATGGGCTATGCTTAGCCTTGATGCAAATAAACTTAGATTATATCATCGTCAGTAATAACAATGATATCCGTCAAGTCTCTATTGTCGCTGCCCCCTTTAATGTGTGTGAGTTGTTTTCTACTAATTACAACAATGTGCTTTTGAAGTGCTAAAATCTTCATAATACAGATGATTTATGAGTTAAGAAATTTTATAAAGCTAGGTAGGAAGGCCAATTAATTTGCTCGAAATAGACGACCGCAATCGCTGTCAAGTTTTGATATTTATATAGAGAGGTTTTTTGTGTAATCAATTTAGTATCAGCAGGAAACCACTAAAGCTATTGTACATGATTTTGATATACGGATTACTTGATCTTTTACCCTCAACATTTGAGCCAGTATTTGTACCTCGGCTCAATAACCTGCTAGTGTTTTTACAAGAAAACAGAGGCTTAACTGAGGAGGAGGCTTGTGAAAAATTGCTAGGGACCATCAAGCGTAAGAAGTATTTTAATAAGATGAAAACGCAGCTGCGGACACAACTAAGTCACTACTTGTTGGCAGCGCCTTCCTCTCCAGAGAATCTACACAGAACAGCTAACGAAGATTCTTATAAAGACTTTGCTTTCTATAAAGGACTCCTGATGAGTGGTAAAAGAAATCTAGGTGTGGAGTTTGCCAAAAACCTTTTACCTCGACTCAAAAAACTAGAAAATCATGTATTGATGCATCAGGTAGCTCTTGATCTTCTTTTCCATTATGCCAACATAGAAAAGACTCCAAGACTCGTTAAGAAATATTCACGCATTGTAAAAAAGCAATTACAAATTGTCCAAGCAGAATCCATAATAAAGAGACATAGGAGCAGGGTTGGGTTTCTCTGTAATACAAGGGATAGTTTTACTAAGGCACAGGTACAAGAGATCAAACAAATAGCAGAAAATATTACGCCTTTTCTAAGTCTAAAATCGACACACCTTAATAGGTTTATATATAACCTCATTGTGATTAGCTATGTCGTAGAGTTCGATAATGAAAATATCATTAAACAGTGCAACCAAGCATTAGAGAGTTTTCCAAAAAAGCATCCTAACATCAAGTCTTTGCGGTTTACTTTTTTGCAGAATAAGGCTTTGCCATTGGCAGCACTAGGGCGACTAGACGAAGCAAAAGCTATCATAAAAGAAGCTGGCCATCTTGCCCCTGTTGGTAGTTTCAATTGGCATACTGCCTTTATCAAACGAATCATGATCTGTTTCCATGCCGGAGATTACCAAGAAGCTTATATTCTATACAAAGCACATCGACAGCATAAACGCCCCCATAAAAATGCGGAGGCCTATTGGAAGATGCTTTATGGCTATTTGTATTTTTTGATTCAGGTAGGAAAAATAGAACCTTATGGAGAGGAATATTTTAACCTTCCAAAATTCTTAAACGATATGCCGATGTTTTCACAAGACAAGGCAGGAAATAATATTAACATTCTGATTATCGAGATTTTGATACGGATGCATCGTGGTCAGTTTGGCAAAGTCATCGATCAGATGGATTCTTTGCGAGAGTATGCTAGAAGCTATACCCGGAGACAAGAAACCAAACGTGCGAACCTTTTTTTAAATATGATCGCAAAGATGGAAGCAGCTCATTTTCATCGCTCTCGTACAGAATTGAAAACACAGAAGCTCTTAGAGCAGCTCTATGCCACGCCACTTAATCGTGGTCAGAATATGGCTATAGAGATACTCCCATATCCGATGCTATGGGAAGAAGTACTCTCGATGCTCAGAGATGAACCACGAGCAAGGACGGTCAAAAAAACAACTGCGAGGTAGGCACATTTTTTTCTCAGTTCTTTATCTCCACACTTAGAGAAAGCAATATTTATTCTGGGGTAGCAGTCCCTCAAAGGAGAAAAACTAGCGCTGGTTTTTCTCTGGGGCTGCGCTGAATACTCGGACTTAATTTAGAGGTAAATATCTCAATGATTAAGGTGTGTTATTGTCTTTATGCTGGGCATTTTTGTCCGGCATTTTTTCTATTCTGATTTATGAAACATCAGAAATACGGACAAACCTATTTTGTTAGCTGCGGAAGCCTTTAGAAAACTCTTTCTTTCACCAGTACTTGGCACAGCTATCGGGGAGTCATAAAAACCCAATTACTAGGAAGGTATTTTGCGTATGTTCGTTCTTGAAAAAGCAATATAGTTAGTAAACATAATTTCCCTTGACCCAATACAATAGTTTTCATTTTGACTTAAAGACACCCAACTGTTGCCTCAACCTTAATCCGATACTCGGTGCTTGTCGATGTAAAAAATCGTGCCTGGAAAGAGCTTCGATACTTAGGTTTCCAAAAGTTATTCCTACTCCTATATCTAGCTTGGCATTGAAGCGGCGTGGAAGGTAGGGTCCAAATTCTACCCCCGATTCTATTCCTCTCCCAATAAGACTATAAGGTTCGCTTCCATAAGTTGTTTCTCTATATTCTGGTATTTTTTTTTGAAAGAGATTCCATTCTGGTCCGACACTCATCAATAGATAAGCTTTTGGAATAAGAGAATAATAAAATCTAAAGGTTATAGGTATAGAAATTTTTAGTAGTTTCCTTTCAAGGTTAAACCAATGAATTGCTACTGCGGTATCTCCTTGCATTCGATTTTCAGTCTGAGATCTCCCCTCATCAAATTGAGTATATCTCGAATCTAAATCAAAAGATAATAATACTCTTTCTAATACCCTTCTTTCATAATAAAGCCCTATCTCTACACCATATCCAGCTTTCCCTCCCAAGGGTTTGTCATACATGAATTCTGGCAAAAGCATCACACCAAATCGAGTTTTTGTTAAAGTATCTTTTGTAAACCAATCTTGGTTTTTCCACTTTGAGGAGGATATTGTAAAAATGCTATCTGCAAGAGTCTGACCTGTCAGGCTCACTGCATTTCCAAGAAGAAAAAAGAAGGAGAAAAATAGAATTAATTGGTAAAAAGTTATTCGCATGGCTAGGTCTAATTATATTTAGATCGTGATTCCCAATAAAAAACAAATTGTCTTTTTTTGAACCTTAGAATTAGAAAAGTAGACTTGCTCAGCACCAAAGGTGTATTCAAAAGTACTACCTAAGAATAGTTTTTCAAAATGATAGAACACCCCCAATTCGCCAGCTAGATTTCTGTTAGGTATCGGATTATATTCTCCTTTACCTATATTTGTCTTGCTTGCAAGCTCACCATCAATTTCCAGATGGCTTTCTACTTTGGAATTGGTGTTTCCATAATAAATCAAAGCTGTTTTTATTGCTAATTTTTCCTTTGGTTTTAATTGAATACCTAAAGGTATTCCTAAACTAAAATAACGAATATTACTTTTAATAACTGTTCTCGAAATGGAGCCTCCTAGTGGATCGTAATTACTTAAAAATCGGAGATAAGATTCTTGGCATTGAATATAACTATAGTTAGTTAGTCTAAAGCCAGAAACGAAGCTAATTTTCTCCGACACTACATAAGATACTTCTGGACGAAATGTAAATCCCCAACCTAGTTCACCCCATTGTTTTAATCCTTGGTACTCCGAATTTTGTATCGCTCCAAATGAGGCTAATGAAAGATTTGCTCCAGTTGAAAACGACAATCTAAAAGAATGATTTTGTGCTTTAACATTAATACTCACCAATGAGTATATTAAAAAAAATAGTATTGCTCTCATAAGAATTTTTATTTATATAGGAAAATAAATATAACAAAATAAAGGGAATCAAGCAGAGACTTAATTCCCTTTTAAGTCCTTAATTATAGAATAAGCGTTACATCGTTAGAAATGATTCTTTCTTCCAATCCATCCGAACAGTATTCTCCATTCGTTGGATTACAAGTATACCCCGGACAAAATCCACTTCTATCTGTACAGCTCCGTAAAGTCAAAATATATACATACACTCCAGATTGATGTAATGCAGGTACTCCATTATTTTGACATATTTCGCCAGGATCACAATTAGACACACATTGGTTACTAGCATCATAACCACAGCGTACAAATCCATCCCAAAACACTTCATCTCCTCTTAGCCCCTCAGTAGCAGTATGAGGTACTTCCGCTTCATCTGAGAAAACATGCCCACCCGACCGATCATAAATATCAAGCTTCATATAATAGATACTTGATCTAATAGTAGATAATGAGCAAGTATCATCTAAAGGAGTATAAAAGTAAGGATGAAAAATAGGATCTGTCTCAACCTGTCCTCCTCCGTCACCGACTCCATTTGGGTCAAGACCATTTCCAATAAACATTCTCCAAGCTTTAGGAAAAATACTCGTTTCATATTCTCCTAGATCATAAAAACTAAAACACTCTGCCTCTTCTCCAACTCTACATACACTAGACTGAGCAGAGATATCTAAATTTACAAAAAACCTAAGGTCGAAGAAACTATTTCTATCTCTATCTAAACTAAGTGAATAAACTAGCGTATTATTATCACTTTCACTCGTAACCAATTTTGGAATATCTGTTATTTCATTCGAAAAATCTTCTACTTCGACTTGAACGAAATCTGAATTAATATCAAAATCAAAATCAAGTGTAAAGGTAAAATTATGTTTGCACCTACTTGTAGAAGTTTCAAAATCAAAATCAAATCCACTATCATTCATCACATTTATTATCCGCTCAGAATTACACCCATCTGGATGAATAAGATTAACAGTATAGGTTTTATTTAATGCATCCGAAAGTACTTCACCACGAAGTGTAGGAGCCGCGAGCGTATTATCATAAAGGTATTCGGCGGGTTGCCAATCAAATATACATCCTTCACAATCAAGAACTCCATCTAAAGTTACGTCTTGAAATAAAGGAGAACAAATAACCACGTTCTCACAATAATTCATAACACTACAAGAAGTAGATACATCAATACTCACTGGATCACCACTTGCGCAATCATTACGGACACTTAATTTCACCCTATAATCTAAGCCACACTCCCAATTCCCCCCTTTACTACTATAGAAATCTTTTATATTTAGAGTTCCTACATCATTAAAAAAATTCTGTTGGAAACATGCTGTTTCTGTATT
>CALLVY010000431.1 GCA_938015925.1 uncultured Saprospiraceae bacterium | reverse complement strand
TCAAAAACGTTAATTAGAAGCATAAAAACTCTAGCCCTTTTAGTAGGAATTCTTTTCTCTTTTACGCTTAGCGCAAAAGAAAAAATACCGGGACAAATAATTTATAGTCATAAAACGGTTGAGGTAACTTTCCTGATCTCTTTGCCTGCTCTTAAAGGCAGTTACTATTTCATTCAAAACAGAATAAGCTATCTGGATACTAATGGAAATAAGAAGGTATTGAAACCTAAAGAAGCAAAAGAAATAAGGTTTACCTACAAAGAGAAAGAAGTTCGAATGGTATCCTTGACGAATCCATATTATTCTTCCAAGAGGATTTTTTTAAAACTTGAAACCGATGGTTACTTAAAATTGTACATCTATTTCCTTTCAGTATCTGGACCTTCAGGGGCATCTTCTGTGAAAAAAAATCATTTTTTCCAAAAAGGCAATAAGGCGTTTTTTGAAGCAACCTACCGGAAGTTTAAAAAGAAACTGAAACCTTATTTTAGTGATTGTCCTGACTTGGTAGAGAAAATAGATAGTGGGGAATTTACGGGATCCGATTTTCGTAGAATAACGGAGTATTACAATGAGAGTTGTAGATAAATTATAACCCTTGTTGGCACCTACGTATAATATTTTAAAATCAAACTGTTCGTTTTGACCCTGTTGGAACCAACATATATTTTTTAAAAAACGTTGTTAGCTGCTACCTCCGGTAGCAAGCTGACCTACAACATAGGCGTCCCGCCAACACAAGCACAACAAAGAAAAGAATACTTCCTACACATGGAGATAGAGCAATAGATTATTATTGGAATAAATTAGGAATGGAGCAAGCTCGATAAAAAATATGTTTATGCCAAAAAGAATGTTTTTTCTAGTGCTTTGTGTAGTGTTTTTTAGTTGCACTAATTATGATAAATTCGATAAGACTGAATTTATTACTAGTCAACAATTACCCAATACTCAATTATTCGTAGAAATTTATAGAGTTAATGGATTTGGAGTTTATGGTGGAGATATTGAAAGTGTTTATCTTACAGATAGTATAAAATTTAGAAAGTATATAGGAGAGAAGTTTGATCAGCAGGTAATTCTATTTGAGAAAAATGGCGATAAAGTAAATGGAAGAAAGATAGAATTAGGTTATAAAATAGATGATCTAGATGTTCCTGATAAGCTTATTGAAAAATACGAGTATAGTCTTGGAGAATTAAAAAAGACAAATTTGTTTGAATGATTTTACGACTATTGGAACCAACATATAATTCACTGCCCCTACACGAATTAGCCCACCGCACGCCCCTGTTAGAACCAACCTATAATATTTAAAATCAAGCCATTCGTTTCGACCTGTGGCGACATACGGAAATACAATTAGGCGTCCCGCCACCACAAGAACAACAAGAAAAGATCCACGCCCCTGTTAGAACCAACAAAGTTATGGATCAAAGCATACAAAGATGAAGCATAAAATATTGGTCTTAATAACATCAATACTCCTAATTGGAGTAATAGCTATACTAGGATTTTATTATTCCTTAGGCATTGGCTTTGGGAAGGCCGTCGTTAAAGCTGGGGAAGGCGTTCAAGTCTTTGCAAAGGAATTGGAAGCTCAAGAAATGGATCTTATTGATACAATAGAAAAGGAAACAATAAAATTTATGGATACCATACCCACCACTTCAGAAAAATAAAAAAGATCAATGCTCGGTGAATGTTACCGCATTCCACCCGATAGGAATTTCCGATCCCATCAAAAAAGCCTTTCCAAATTCAATCGGAAAGGCTTTTTCAAAATCCCTCAAAGGATAAATCGCTATACTTTAATTCGTCTCCCAAACCTGCAAGTTCGGACAAGTATTATAACTTTGATCGAAGTGAATATAAGTAGAGCCCATCTTATCCATCACCCAATCTCCGATAAATTTATTTTTCTTTTCTTCCAAGGTCGCCATTTTGATCTTCGAGTAATCTCGGTCCAGACTGGCCTTGTGCGGTTCTGTTTGCGTTTTTAATAAAATCATGCGGTAAGCTTTTGCACCACCTTGTTTTTCAAAAGCAATAGGAGAGGAGTAGCCACCAACTTCCATGCTGTCAATGGTGAAATAAATATCAGGATCAAGATCACCAATTTCAAAAAAGGTCGTTCCCGTTTGTGGGTTGAGCATGGAACCGTCGTTGTTGTAGCTTTGTTCGTTTTCGTCTGAGAAACGCTTCACTGCTGCGGAGAAAGAAATAGAATCCGCTTCCAAAAGCGTACGTACACTATCCAGTCTGTGTTGTGCCAGTAAGAGATCATCATTGGTGATTTCTGGTTTGACCAAAATGTGGCGGATGTGTATGTTGTTTCCCCGGCGTTCTAATAACTGCATGAGGTGAAAACCAAATTCAGTCTCAATGATTTCTGAAATCTCATTCTTTTCCAAAGCATAAGCCGTCGCTTCAAATTCTGGAACGAAAGTCCCTCTTTGTTGCATACCCAAGTCTCCGCCTACACGAGCAGATCCTGGATCATCAGAAAAAACTTTGGCCAATTCGGCAAAATCTTCTCCGCCTTCTACAATGCGTTGGCGCAGATCCTCCAGTTTCTTTAGAGAGATTGCTTTTTGTGTTGGATTGACTTTGGGGAGGTATACGATTTCTCCAATTTCAACTTCTGAGTTGAAATAAGGCAAACTGTCGTATGGGATTCGCGCGAAAAAACCTTTCACTTCCGAAGGGGTTACAGAAGCATCTCCAATGACACTAGCCCGCATTCTTTCGGTCAACAATCGATTGCGCAAGTCTTCCCGAAATCCTTCTTTGACTTCATTGACGGACTGGCCATAATAGGCTTCAAACTGACTGACGTCATTGTTCATATAGGCCAGGATGTTTTGGATTCGAGCGTCCAATTGTTGATCCACCTCTGCTTCGGTAACTTCGATACTATCGAGTTTTGATTGGTTCAACAAAAGTTTGGAAGCAATCAGGCTTTCCATAATAAAGCATCGCTCTCCATCATCCAATGTTCCTTTTTGTTGCTTGAGCAAAGCAAACTGTTCTTCTACTTCAGAAAGTAAAATGACTTCGCCACCGACGGTTCCTAATACTTTGTCAATTATCTCGCGATCTTGAGCGTTCAGTTGCCCAATACAAAGCAGGATGCCGAAAATCATAATCAAATTTCTCATGAACTATTTTTTTATTTTAAAACAAGGTCTAATTGTAAATTTCAATATTTTTCATCTGTAGTCCCCTTTGGTAAATTTCTTCTTTCTTCTCCTCCAGCAATTTTAGTTTCCTTTTGTGGAGAATTACTTTTGTCGCCTGATCCGAAACATAGGAGATCGGTGCTATTTTACCTTTGGGAGCCACTTCTTTAATACGCAATAAGTACTGATAGCCTTCATGGCTAAAGTTAAAATTTCTTCCTTTATTAAGTTCGTTTTCTTTTACCTTGCCTTGTGGCAATTGACCGATAAGATCTGGGGCTCGGTACCAAGTGCTATCGTCCAGCATATAAAGGTTGGCAAATCGATTGCAGTAATCCAGTAATTGAGTAGAAGTCGTCTCTTCCTGCTCCTTCCACAATGCTTCCAACTCCTCTTGTCCTTCCGGATTTTCGGGGAGTTTGATGAAATGACATCTTACTATTGGCGATTTTAGGATGTACTGTTCTTTATTGTTTTCGTAGTATTCCTGTAGCTCCGACTGATTGATGGTGGAGTCCAATTGGACTTCTACAATGAGTTTTTCGTAGTTGTGTCGTATCAAAGAGGCTCGATAGTCCCTAACTAGTTCGTCGATGTTTAAATCTTTTGGAATATTTTTTTCTGCTTCATGCATT
>CALLVY010000430.1 GCA_938015925.1 uncultured Saprospiraceae bacterium | reverse complement strand
TATTCTAACTGCAACTTATGAATTGGTTGAAAATATTGGAGGAACTGCAGAGCAAATAATGATTCAAAATGATTTTTATGTTTCTGATACACCAAATGGAACTGCTTACCAATGCAATGATTGGAATGGTAACTTTACAGTGATTGGATATTTTCACAGAGTCAACAGGGCAGAGCAATACAATATTCGCACCTGTACCCAAACCATTCAACAAACCTACAAATTGAGTGTGGGTAATTGTTGTACCAATTATGGAGGAGGCAATATTTTCCCTTATGAATATCGAAACTGGTCCCACCTAAACGATTTGAGAGTCGAAATTCCTGAAGGCTATTCCTTTGTGAGTGGATCTGTCGATCAATGGCGAACGGTAGCTACCAATTCTAAACAAAAAGAAACAGCTACCATCACTCCAAACAGTAGTACAGCGACTTCTTTATATTTTAATATGGAAGATTATCTCGTCAGCAATGGCGGTACGTTAAACCCAAGTGATGATGGCTATCATGGCAAATTGTATATCGAATTGAAACCCACTTGTAATGTCAATGGGGCCGCCAATTCTCCAATCACCTGGTTTATGGATTTTCAAGAAAATGATTTCCTGGGAGGAAATGTTACGGAAGAGATAAACGATTCCCCAGACTACATCAAATACTTCCCTTCCAGATTAGTAATTTCCAGTACCCTACCTACTCAGGATGGCATTGCCGAGACCGTAAGTTGGGAAATAAAAGTCCAAACCAAAGATGCAGATGCCAGCAATTCGTGGCTTTACCTGGAAGGCCTCAATAATAACATTCAGGTAACTGAATTAAAAGACCTCTCTGATGGTTCGATATTGACTCCGGTCAATGGTTTTTATCAACTAGGAGAATTGTCAATGAATGAGGTCAATAATTACCAAATCACTGCTACCAATAATAGCTGCGAATTTTCAGAATTGAAAGTCACCAGCGGACATGATTGCAATGGTTACCCTGCCAATCTCAGTGCCTATGATTGTGCGAGTCAAACCCTTACCTTGAACCTCGCGACTCAGCCTTCAGAACTACAAGCCAAGTTCAATAATTTTATCAATCCATTGGACGAATGTGACAATATCATTGGAATTGAATTGGAAATGGTTAGTGCCAAATTGGCCACTGTTTCTGATCTTGCAGTGAATGTGATCACTCCTGCCGGACAAACCATCACCATCGAGAATGGCAGTATGCAAGTATTGTATCCAACCAGCGGAACTTATGCGACCATCAGTAATCCTGTCCTTTCCAGTGGCGTATACAACATCACCGGAGCGGATATGCATGCCACTATCGGCAATGAAGGATTGGCCGGCGTCACCAATATCAACGCAAATATTGTAAAACTTAAATTCAATATTTTACTAGACAATGATTACCAACCGGGTGATCTTCTAGACATTGACATTAGTGGTAAAAGACCTTGTGGCGACAATCTCCCCACCCTTTCCCTTAGCTTCGACCCCAATGCTAGTTTTGGAAATATCACGGGAATTGGTTTGGACGAAGCGACCAACAACTGGGCGACCGCCTGGGGAGATTATGACAATGATGGTTATGTCGATTTGTTTGTCACCAATTATGAAATAGGCGAACCGAATCTATTGTACCACAATGATGGTGATGGCACTTTCACCAAAGTGACTAGTGGAGACATTGCGACCGATGCAGCAAGTTCATTGGCTGCTAGTTGGGGAGATTATGACAATGATGGAGATTTGGATCTATACGTAGCCAACAATATCGGCTATACCAATTTCCTCTACCGCAATAATGGAAGTGGAAGCTTTAATCGCATCAGTAATGACCCTATCGTAAACGACAAAGGTTATGCACATGGCGTAAGTTGGGTGGACTATGATCGCGATGGTTATTTGGATATGTTTGTGGCGGATTACTTCTCCACTAAATTCAATCAATTGTATCACAATAATGGGGATGGTACTTTTACACAAGAGAAAAATGCAGCTCCAGTTCGAGAAGCCAACTTTTCAGTCAGTGGCGTTTGGGGGGATTACAACAACGATGGCTACCAAGATCTTTTTGTCGCCAATACGGAAAACAATAATAATAGTCTTTATGAAAACCGTGGAGATGGACGTTTCTTAAAAGTCAATGTCGGCGATATCGTCAATGATGGAGGAAATTCTGTAGGAGCAAGTTGGGGCGATTATAATAATGATGGGAACCTGGATTTATTTGTTGCCAATGCAGGAGATCAAAATAACTTTCTATACCAGAATAATGGAGATGAGACTTTTACAAAAATAACGAGTGGCGATTTGGTCAATGATGGAGGACACTCGCATGGTTCTGCTTGGGCAGATTATGACAATGATGGGGATCTCGATCTTTTTGTCAGTAATGATCAAGGGCAAGACAACTTCCTTTACTCCAATAATGGCGATGGCACTTTTACCAAAACCATCAACGACATCACTCAGGACAATGGAGATTCTTTTGGAGCAGGATGGGCCGATTATGACAATGATGGAGATGTAGATTTATTTATTGCCAATCACAATGCGAATGAGAATTTCATTTATGAAAACTCTCGTGGAAAATGTCAAAACAAATCCTGTATCGTTTTGGAGGGTAGCAATTCCAATCGTTCGGCAATTGGTTCGAAGATTTATTTGAAAGCCAATATCTATGGTCAGAGCATTTGGCAGATGAGAGAATTATCAGGACAAACTGGTGGAGGTACCGGAGGACAGAGTGAATTAAAAACCATTTTCGGATTAGGAAATGCGACTTCGATTGATTCGATCATAATAG
This sequence comes from uncultured Saprospiraceae bacterium, assembly GCA_938015925.1. Classification (GTDB taxonomy): domain Bacteria; phylum Bacteroidota; class Bacteroidia; order Chitinophagales; family Saprospiraceae; genus CALLVY01. The sequence goes on along the minus strand of CALLVY010000430.1, from coordinate 10,280 downwards.
AATGGGCATCCGGCTACCGACAGGTAGTGACCAATCCAAACATCAACGATTGTATGACCATCACCGAAGACAATGCGAGCGAGATTTGCGGAAACGCCTATTATGATGCCGATGCCAATTGTAACCGAGGCAATAGTGAGAAAGGCTTGGGTCAGATCAAAATCAAAGTTCAACCTGGCAATCGTACTGTAATAACCAATGAAGATGGGGATTATAAAATTTTCGTAAAACCCGGTAACTATACCCTTAGTCAAAACCCAAGCGGTACCAATTGGACCCCAAGTTGTACTTCAGGAAAAAGTGTCAACGTGGTTGGTATTGGAAACATCTATTGTGGTATTGATTTTTCTAATGAGGCCAAATGTGCTTTACCCGATTTAAAAGTAGAACTATCAACCACCGCACACCGCGTAGGATTTGAAAACCTAATTGCCTTGACCTATAAAAACGAAGGCGGAGCCGATGCGACCAATGTCGCCTTGACCGTAGCTTTTGGAAATGACGTCATTCCATTAGAAAGCTCTATCCCTTGGGATTTATCAGCAGGTACCGATCGCCGTTGGAACCTAGGAACCGTTCCAGTGGGCACCTCCAAGACCATTTACATAACAGATTCTATTTCCGCCAATGCCATCATCGGCAATATGATCTCGATCACTGCCACGATCTATGGAACAGAATCAGATTGCACAGGTTCAGATAACGTTTTTACAAGTACACAGGAGGCCGTTGGCGCAATTGATCCCAACGATATCATTGTAAGCCCAGAAGGGTTCATTGACGCCGGCCAGGAATTGATTTATAAAATCAGGTTTCAAAATGTGGGAAATCGAGCGGTCTCTACTGTTCGAATTGAAGATGACTTACCCTCGTACCTGGATTTAAATTCTTTCCAGCAAGGAACGGCCTCCCACCCCTTCTCTCTGTCTCTTCGCGACCAAAAACTGATCTGGACTTTTGACAACATCAATATGCCCGACAGTACTGCCAACGAGCCAGAAAGCCACGGTTTTGTCATCTTCAAAATCAAAACCAAGCCCAACCTCAATGACAAGATCAAAATTGAGAATACGGCAGCGATCTATTTCGATGCGAATGCTCCGGTGATCACCAATACCGTCGTCAACATCATCGGTAGTCCGGCCAACAGTCCCAACGAAGAAGGGACGATTCGGGTTTCACCAAATCCAATGTCGAAGGAAAGTGTTGTGGAAATCATCCCATTTGGTCAAGCGACGATGAATATTCAATCTATTGTGGTGTATGACCTATTTGGACGGGTTGTTTTGGAACAAGAAGGATTGGATCAGAAGTACTTCCAGTTGCAGAAGGAAGGAATGGCTGCGGGCACTTATTTGATACGCATCATTGGAGAAGAGGGAGATCAATTTTTGGGACGGGTGATTATGGTGGAAGGATTGGATTAGGAATTTCCTGTTTTAGGAGTTAACATTATTATTTTAGGGTTTTAAAAATGTCCTGGCTTTGGCTGGGGCATTTTTTTTTGGGGGAACTAAAACTAACCACAACCTCCCCCATAGACAAAACCTATGATCTCATAATATTAATCAATAAACATTATCGTTTATTAGTATTATATTAGCGAAAAATTAATCATATCATGGATAACGAAAAAAATACACAATCCTCAAACGGAGAAGCTAAATGCCCGTTTATGAGTGGAGCGCTCAAGAAAAGCGCTGGTGGCGGCACCTCTAACCGAGACTGGTGGCCCAATCAATTGAACCTAAATATTCTTCGACAAAACTCAGAGCTGTCTAATCCGATGACTAAGGGATTTAATTATGCGGAGGAGTTTAAAAGTCTCGACTTGGCGGCGGTTAAAAAAGACCTGGCTGATTTGATGACGGATTCTCAAGAATGGTGGCCAGCAGATTTTGGTCATTATGGTCCGTTTTTTATTCGCCTGGCTTGGCATAGTGCGGGGACTTACCGGATTGCAGATGGTCGTGGTGGTGCTGGTTCTGGTACTCAGCGCTTTGCGCCTTTGAATAGCTGGCCGGATAATGGAAATCTGGACAAAGCACGTTTATTGCTTTGGCCCATCAAACAAAAATATGGGAAAAAGATTTCTTGGGCAGATTTGATGATCCTGGTTGGAAATGTAGCTTTGGAAACCATGGGCTTTGAAACTTTTGGTTTTGCCGGAGGACGAGCGGATGTTTGGGAACCAGAGCAAGACATCTACTGGGGAGCGGAAACGGAATGGCTTGGAGACAAGCGCTACAGTGGTGACCGAGAACTAGAAAACCCGCTTGGTGCGGTACAAATGGGATTGATCTATGTAAATCCTGAAGGACCAAATGGTAATCCTGACCCGATTGCCTCTGCTCGGGATATCCGCGAGACTTTCGGTCGAATGGCGATGAATGATGAGGAAACGGTTGCGCTTATTGCCGGAGGACATACTTTTGGTAAAACACATGGTGCAGGTGATCCTGATAAATATGTCGGCCGCGAACCCGCAGCTGCAGGTATTGCAGACCAAAGCATGGGTTGGATAAATACAATGGGTACTGGTAATGCTGGTGATACGATCACTAGTGGTCTAGAAGGTACCTGGACAACTACTCCAACGAAATGGAGTCATAATTACTTTGAAAACCTTTTTGGTTTCGAATGGGAATTGACCAAAAGTCCTGCTGGTGCACATCAGTGGATTCCTAAAAATGGCGGTGGAGCTGGCACGGTGCCTGATGCACATGATGCTACCAAAAGTCATCCTCCCGTGATGCTTACTTCGGATTTGGCATTGCGTATGGATCCTATTTACGCCCCCATCTCCAAACGTTTCTTCGAAAACCCAGATCAGTTTGCTGAAGCATTTGCCAGAGCATGGTATAAATTGACGCACAGAGATATGGGACCACGTGATCTTTATTTGGGATCAGAAGTACCAGCGGAAGTATTGATCTGGCAAGATCCTATTCCTGCCGCTTCTGGTGAAGCGATCAATGATCAGGACATCGCTGCATTGAAAGCTAAAATCCACGCTTCTGGCTTGTCTGTTTCTGAATTGGTCAGTACGGCTTGGGCTTCTGCTTCTACGTTCAGAGGTTCTGACAAACGTGGTGGTGCCAATGGTGCTCGCGTACGTTTGGCTCCTCAGAAATATTGGGAAGTGAACAATCCAACTCAGTTGACTAAAGTAATCGATGCTTTGGAAGGCATCCAAAAAGAATTCAATGCTGCTGGTGGAAACACCGTTTCTTTGGCGGACTTGATCGTCTTGGGCGGATGCGCAGGAATTGAGCAAGCGGCTAAAAATGCTGGACATGAAGTCAGTGTGCCTTTTACGGCAGGACGTGGAGATGCAACGGCAGAACATACGGATGTTGCTTCTTTTGGAGCACTTGAGCCTAAGGCAGATGGATTCCGAAATTATTCTAAATCAAACGATAAAGTATCTGCGGAAGAACTATTGGTCGATCGTGCGCAATTGATGACATTGACTGCTCCTGAGATGACGGTTTTGCTTGGTGGAATGCGAGTACTCGATACCAACTTTGATCAATCTAAGCACGGGGTATTTACTAGCCGCCCTGGATCGCTAAGCAATGACTTCTTTGTCAATCTACTTGACTTGGGTACGACTTGGAAAGCGACCTCGGAAGCAGATGATACTTTTGAAGGTAGAGATCGCAAAACGGGTGCTGTCAAATGGACCGGAACGCGAGCAGATTTGATCTTTGGATCTAATACGGAGCTTCGTGCGATTGCAGAGGTTTATGCTTGTTCTGATTCGGAAGGGCAGTTTATCAATGACTTTGTAGCTGCTTGGGACAAGGTGATGAATCTTGATCGTTTTGACTTGGCGTCGAATCCGGCTTAGGTTTAATCTTACTGTCGTTTAATTTTGAAAGGTGGTCTGGTAACGGGCCACCTTTTAATATTTGTCGATTATTCTAATGCTGTAATTACATTTCTTGCTGCACCAATTCCATTAGGCCCGTGTTGACCTGGTCTTCTTTCAAATAAAAAATTCGTCCTTCCTGGATTTTGATGGTCTCGTGATTTTGAGTAGCGGTTTCTAAAATACTAACCAGTTGCGTTTCTCCGGTTGTGGTATTTATTTCTTTTATGCCTATCCCTTTTTTTAAATCAAATACGCCATAGACTTTTTCGGTTTTGGAGTCGATGATTATTTTCTTTAGCCATTTTTTATCTAAGACATAATCGGCTTTTACTTCAGATTCGAGATCCGCCTCTCCTTCCTGAAAATGCTCAATCTTTTGTTCCATGTGATTTAAAAGGATCAATCTTTCTTGTTGCTTACAAATATAGATCGGGTATTCTGGTTTGTAAAAAACGGTGAATAGGAAATCTCCATTTTCTTGTATATCCCGAATGCGTTCGTTGTCACAATCATCTCCTGTATGTGCGATGTTGCTGATCCCCTGACTTTCTGCGATCAAGTTAATATCCGTTTGGTAGTTTTCCAATTGGTTTTCATTGGCAATGACCCTGAGTCTGGTTTTGACTAGTCTGGCAAAATCATACTTCGTGATGATACTCATCAAACCATTGTGCTTTTTGTTGACATAGTAAAGGGCAGTCCCAATTTTCACCTGACAAGGGCGAATAAAGCGATCGAAAGTATCTATTCGGATTTTAGTTCCAAGGCTTAATTCCTTGTCCTCATGTCTCAATGGATAAGCATGACTTGCCGAAACCAAATAGAGCAATTCATCGCAGCTTTTATATAAACTTTCAACGTTCTTTATTGCTCCTAATTTTAGGGAATGATTTTCTTCACCAAAAATATCCGTGACTGATAAAACATATTTTTTAAAACTCCCATGATACTCTAACCTAAAAACTTGATCGTCTGCGATTGCAAAATCCAATACCGAATATTTTTCTACATCAGAGATCGACTGAATTTGAGTTTTTTCTCTAACGGTCACTTCACTTAGTACATTTACTTTGGGTAATAAAAAAATCAAAACTTCTTCTTGCGCCTCCGCTTCGATTAATAATTCTTCCGTTTCATAAGCAATATGACTGATGAGGATAGTGGTGGGCAAACGTTTGAGCTCCAATTGGAAGCTTCCATCTTTAGCACTTACTTCTCCCCTCTTTTCGTTTTTGATTTTTACGTTAACGCCTTCTATCGCCCTATTGGTATTGACATCGACAAACTTCCCTTGGTAGTTAAACTGACCAAAGGCAATATTTGCGATACACAAACTGAAAAAAATTAAAACTAATCTCATTGTTTTTATTGATTCTTTATGCGCTCCATTTTTCTCACTTAGAAGTTGTTTAAAAATTGGTAGATGATTTATCCAAAGATAAGAGGCTATTTTAGTATCGGAAGTTTTAAAGAAAAATGTATTTAAAATCGTCGGCTAAAAGTCTTTTTTTAGTCGCAACTGGAGTGATTAAGGCCTTCTGTCAAAAAAAATCAATTCTTTCCTTTAGAAAGATCAATCCAATTATCGTTAGCCACTTCCAGTTTTTATTTATATCCTTTGTTGTACCAATTCCATAATCGCCCCATTCGTCTGATCTTCTTTTAAGTAAAAAATTAGACCTTCTTGAATTTGGATGGTCTCGTAATTTTGAGTGGCGGTTTCTATGATACCAACCAGTTTGGTTTCACCAGTTTTAGTATTGATCTCTTTTATTCCTAGGCCTTTTCTAAAATCAAATACCCCATATATCTTTTCGGTTTTAGGATCGATGACTACTTTCTTCATCCAGTTTTCATCCAATACATAATCGGCCTTCACCTCCAATTCAAGATCTTCTTCTTGATAGTGTTCTATCTTTTGCTCGATATGATTTAGGAAGATTAGTTTTTCCTCCTGTTGACAAATGTAAACGGGGTATTCGGGTTTGTAAAAGACTTGGAGCAGGAAATCTCCTTCTTCCTGAATATCTCGAACATTGGTATTAGTGGTAACCCCTTCCGCCTGATCAATATTGGTGATATACTGGCTTAACTCAATCAAACCACGATCTGCTTCATAGCCTTGCACTTGTTGTTTGTTGGCGATGATCTTTAGCTGGGTATTTTCCTTCTTGGTAATATCATATTTGGAGATGACACTCGTCAAACCATTGTGCCTTTTATTGACATAATAATAGGTTTCATCGATTTTCAATTTACAAGTTTGAATAAAGCGATTAAAGGTATCTATTTGTATTTTGGGTCCGAGGCTTAATTCATTTTCATTATTCCTCAATGGATAGGCATGACTTGCAGAAAGCAGATAAAGGAGTTGATCGCAACTTTTATACAAACGTTTAACTTTCTTTATTTCTCTTAATTTCAAGGAGCTTTTTTCCTTTCCTAAAACATCCGTAACGGATAAAATACATTTCTTAAAAACGCCATGATACTCTAATCTAAAAACCTGATCCCCCAGGATTGCAAAATCTCGAACCGAATATTTTTCCACATCAGAAATCGACTGAATTTCATTTTCTTCGCTTACCGTTACCTCGCTTAGCACATTTACCTTGGGCAATAAAAAAATCAAAACCTCTTCTTGTGTTTCCGATTCGATTACTAGTTTTTCCGATTCATAGCCAATGTGACTGATGGTGATGGTCGTGGGCAAACGTTTGATTTCCAATTGAAAAATTCCATTCTTATCACTTACCTCTCCCCTTTTTTCATTGTTTATTTTTACGTTGACGCCTTCTATCACTTGATTGGTATTGACGTCGATAAGTTTGCCTTGATAAGTAAATTGACCAAAAGAGGTGTTGGCCGCCCAGAGGGTGATGAAAACTAAGATTAGTCTCATTGTCTTTCTTTTATAATTTATGATTTGGGTTTACCCCCTTAGGCAGATTCGTACTTATCCAAAGACAAGTATTTCTATAATATCGGAATATTTTAGGAAAGATGTATTATTTTTTTTCGTTCAATATTTTTTGTAATTATTCAGCCTTTAGGCTGCGGTAGGCAGGTTCCAAAGCCAGGGACACTGTTTGTCGTTTTGATAGTCATTGGTAGTGGCCAGAGGCCAGGAATCCGATTCGGTTTAAATGCAATAGCATTTACCGAGCATCCGCTGGTGTGTTTTTTTACCATTGGCTCGGTGAATGTTTATCGGCCTCTGGCCACTACCACGTTTCCTTTCCGCTATTTAAAAGTTTTTATTCGAGCGGTATCGTTATTTTTTTTATCAGGAATGGAGCATTCTCTATCCTTTTGGATTAGCCAAATAAGCTTTATATATCTCAATCGCACGAATGGCTGCAGGATACAAACTATTTTCCTGAGGCACTTTCCGCCATTCTACAATGGCGGATTGAATCAATTTGATTTTTTCTTTTTCCTCTAGTGTCTTATCTGTAACAGCCAAGCCGGCTAAAGCCTTAGCATAATAATAGTAGGTTCCAGAAAGACCAGAATATTTTTGAAGTAAAAACTCCGCCTGCTTGATCGCTTCTTTATAGGCTTTGTCTTGGAGCGTTTCTCTTAACTTCGCACTATACAAATGCCTCTCCCATTTGGGACTCAAAGCACCTGCTTCCAATAAAGAATCCATTCTAGCGGCTTCTAATTCTGCGCTGACGGATTCGAAACGATGATAATTGATACTCGCCGGAATGGCGTTCGATAGGAGGAGGTTATCTTTGGTTTGGCACAAAAACCTAATCTCGGTTTTAAAACTTCCATCTTGTAAAAGATCATTTCCGAAATGGGAAAAAGCATAATGCTCGGGCGGAAGAGAAGAATAGCCCATGCCTGTTCCGCAGACCCAAGGAGGAACATCAATGGCTTCCCATTCGCCCAGGTCGTTTATTGCTTCCCTTTTAAACCTAACGAATCCATTGCTGCAAGAATAATCTATGAGGGTATCCTGCTGATTGATGAGGTATATGTTGTGGTGATTGCCTGTTTTAGAAGGGCTTACAAAAACGTAGGCTTGCCCTTGCTTATTGGTGCTTGCTTGTTCCAGTTTCATTAGTTGGGCAGCGGGATATCTAAAACCTTGAGCCGTCAAAAAACTGGCACAAAAGAGGAATAGGAATAAGAGAAGCTGTTTTTTAAGCGTTTTCATTGCTTTGCTTTAAGCTATTGATTCGTTTATTGAACGGGAGCGAATCGCAAAATATTGGTAGCCATTCAGCTAAGGAACAATAATCTTTTTCGTTGCATATCGCCGTCCATCCTGGAAGCTTAAAAAATAGACGCCAGCAGTCAGGGTAGAGAGGTCTATATAATTTAAGGTATTTTTTAACAAATTGCCACTTTTTATTTTTTGTCCGAGGAGGGAAAAAATTTGATAATCATTTGCGGTTTTATTGTCAATAATGAGTGGTTCGTTTTTGGAAATGGGATTGGGGTATACCTGGATATTTTCTTGTTGTTGGATATTGAGGTTGTTTAGTTTTAGTTGAGAAATAAACTGAGTTGCCCAAAAATGTATGCCGAATAATTTTTCAGAAACTCCGGTAAAAGCGAGGCTACCGCTTTCCAAGACGACCAGGTCTACGACCATTTCATCCGCAAAATTAAGTCCTCCATAGCGATACTCTCCTACTCGCTCACCAGACGTTGCATCTATTTTCAGAACCAAAAAATCGTACCAAGGAGAATCATTGGGCTCGCCACTTCTACCTCCTACATAAACAAAACCATCTTTATACTTAATGACAGTTGCGGTTTCAAAATTTTTTATTTCAAAGCTATATCGATCTTCCCACAAAAAATTTCCCTCCTGATCCAATTTGACCGTCAGCACATCTCCACTTGTAGAAGCCGGAGTCCCAAAACCTTCGCCATAATGATGGCCAGAGATATACACATTACCTTCCTCATCTTCCACCATTACGTTCATATCATCATCTTTAGAAATACTATCGGGTATATTGGATGGATGCTCATACGTCCAAATAACTTCTCCTGACTCTGTTATTTTTGATATTCCAAAATCCCTCACTGGTTTAACCAAAAATTGATTATCCATACTGACCATTACATCCGTAAAAGAAATGTTCCTTTCAAAATCATTTACGAGTGTATAGGATCCATCTATACTTACGGTTACAAGGATATCTTCATAATTATTATTTGCATAATTATTCCCAAAGACCAACCACTTATTTTTATAGGCCACGATCTCGCGTCGTGAGTAGAAGCCTTTGATCTGGTCTGGATTCAATTCAATTTCCCACAGTTGATTTCCATTTTTATGGAAGCCAAATAATAGATGTCGTTTTTTGAAATCTGGATCAGGATCATTCGGTGTTAAAGCATAATTGAAAGTCTTTTCTACCGTAACCAGAATCAGGGAATCATTTAAAAATCCCAAGGTCCTGGCACTAAAAGAAGTATCACTTGAACTGCCAATTTGTTTTTCCCAAATCAACGAACCGTCCGAGTTAAATTTTTGCAGGACTGCTTGATCTTTATTATAACTGATTGGAATATTTTTGAAAAGATAAGGCTGTTCTTGTTTGTCCAGCGCCCAATCATAAATCAAGGATTCACTGGTATCCCCTTGCTCGGTTTGATAATTTACGTCAGATAATACATTCCCTAAGGTATCGTACTTTAGCATTTTGAACTGAGCAAAATCAACATTATTACTCACTCCATAAACCAGAACAGTATCTCCCTTTACCTGCAATTCATTAGCATCAAAAATAGCGCTTCGCCACTCCACCAGATAATTGTCAAACCATTCTAAGGAGTTTTGTGCCGCAAGTCCGTTTAAGAAAAAACATAGGAGGATTAGAGGAAAGATTGATTTCATAGCTTTTTTGTTTCGCAAAAATTGATTTTAGTTCTCTAGTAAATCTACAAAACTCTTTCTAACAATTTATGGTTGTTTCCTTCTTTTTTTGTCGCACGCTTTACGCAAGAACAAAGATAATTTTCCAGCCTATCCAGAAACAGACCAAAGACAGGGATCATAAATAGTTCCCCGTCTTTGGTCTGCCTCGTATTTAAATTGATTCTTACTCCCCCAGCAACTGCTTCATCGTAGGAATAACCATTCCAATCCAACCCGCCTTCGACTCCTCATATCGCTGTTGGCCATTGGCCGCTTTGGAAAAATCGCCTTGTTGGATGATCAGCAAGGTGCCTTCTTTCTGCGGGCTTATTTCGTAAGTAAGGTTGACGTAATTTTCAGGAATGTCTTCCATCGTTCCATTGGGATCAAAAGTGGTGGAACTTATCTTTTTGCCTTTTTCGTATTCCAATAAATTCCCTTTTACATAGATCACTTCGGTGCCATCTTCCGTGGTTCCTTTCCAATTCAAAGGGCCTCCAATTTCCCAATTGGAAA
>CALLVY010000429.1 GCA_938015925.1 uncultured Saprospiraceae bacterium | reverse complement strand
ACCAAAGCAGGCTTCACCAATTCGTATTTTTCCACATTACCACCTACCAAGGTATATTTTCCCCCATTCCGATTCGTCTGCTTCAGCAATAGAATCTTTCCTTTGTGTTCCAGCAACAATCTGGTCTTTAAATATAATTTTGAACCTTTCATTTAATATTTGGGATTATAGTTTATTAATCCAAACAAAAATTCATTTTCTGCATTACCATTACAAATATATTTCCTTTCCTGGTTATTTTACCATTTAAATATAAAATAAACATAATTAGGCTTTCCTCCTTTTTATGTCTTTTTTACAACTTACTAGGCATTTACACTCTCTTTATCTTAAATTTGCCCCTGTTTAGGCTTTCTATTTAATAAAATTCGTTCTCTTTTGTGAAAGAAATTTTTATATTTAAGAGCTGCCTACAATTCACCAAAATAGATAATTATCTTTTATCTACTTTGGTCATCACTAAAAACTACACTAACACATGCGTCGATACGATAATGTCCTCGAAGCTATCGGAAATACTCCGCTCATCCGGCTCAACAAGTTTTCCAAGTGGATCAAAGCTACTATTTATGGAAAAGTAGAAGCTTTCAACCCTGGTCATTCTACCAAGGATAGAATTGCTCTTTTCATGATCGAAAGTGCAGAAAAAAAAGGACTCCTCAAGCCTGGCGGCACCATCATAGAAACCACCTCGGGAAATACTGGATTTAGTTTAGCCATGATCGCTATTGTAAAAGGCTATCGCTGTATCCTTTCTGTCAACGAAAAAACATCAGCAGAAAAAGTGAATCTCCTAAGAGCATTGGGCGCAGAAGTCATTATTTGCCCAACCAATGTACCTCCAGAAGATCCGCGTTCTTATTATTCCCGCGCCAAAGCGCTCTCCGAAGTCATCCCCAACTCTTTCTACGTCAATCAATATTTCAACGAATCCAATATCGAAGCACACTATGCCACCACTGGCCCGGAAATATGGGAGCAGACGGAAGGTAAAATCACCCATTATATTGCGACAGTAGGCACAGGAGGAACACTATCAGGAGCTGCTCGCTACCTCAAAGAAAAAAATCCCAACATCAAAATCATTGGCGTAGATGCCTATGGTTCTGTCTTGCAAAAATACCACGAGACTGGAGAGTTGGATAAGAAAGAGATTTATCCCTATAAATTAGAAGGCGTTGGGAAAAATATCATTCCCAATAATGTCGACTTTAGCATCATTGATAAATTTGTAAAAGTAGAAGACAAAGCCAGTGCTTTCCGTGCCCGACAATTGGCCAAACGCGAAGGACTTTTTGTAGGCTACTCCAGCGGCGGAGCCATGCAAGGTGTTTTTAAAATTCGGGAAGAATTAAAAGAAGATGACTATGTAGTTGTACTTTTCCCCGATCATGGTTCGCGTTACCTCGGAAAAATATTCAATGACGAATGGATGGAAGAAGCAGGATTCCTCTACGGACATCACAATTATAAATACATGCTTAAATTCCGTAAATTTTTACGAAGTATCTAAAAGCTTTTATACCCAATAAAACAAACCGCAAAATGGAAAGATACACTTGCCATTTTGCGGTTTTAATTTTCACACTTAGTAATTTGACGAAAACCGACCAAAGGAAGGTTCACGTAGTAAGTAAAATCATCCTTTTTTTCTCGTCATTTATAATGAATCTTCTAAACCTACTATGAAAAAAATATTCGTCACTGGCGCAGATGGAATGCTGGGCAGCAATCTGGTAAGAGAACTCCTCCAACGCGGCTACCAGGTCAAGGCCTTTTTACTCCCCGACCGACCAGTCAATACACTAGACGGCTTGGATATCGAAAAAGTCTATGGCAATTTGCTGTATGCCGAAGAAGTAAAAACAGCAATGGAAGGTTGTGACGCTGTCGTTCACGCAGCCGCGAATACCAACATCTGGCCCAACCGCTCAGAAGTGGTTCGTCGAGTCAATGTACAAGGCACTCAACACCTTATTGATGCAGCACTCGCTCATAAAATTCAACGTTTTATTTTTGTAGGCACCGCCAATACCTTTGGTTTTGGCAGCAAAGAAAATCCTGGGGAAGAAACCCGTCCTTACATGGGCGAACGATACAACCTGGATTATATGGACTCCAAGTACCAGGCACAAAATTTATTATTCAAAGCAGTCAAAGAACAAAATCTTCCAGCATTAACGGTCAATCCTACTTTTATGTTTGGGGCCTACGATTCCAAACCTGGAGCGGGTGCCATGATCTTAGCTGTCTACAATGAGAAAGTACCCGGTTTTGCCGTCGGCGGTCGCAATTACATTTACGTCAAAGACGTAGCGGTAGCCATCGCTAATGCGCTGACAATGGGCCAGATTGGAGAAAGCTATATCGCAGGACATGAGAATCTCAACTACCGCGAAGCTTTTACCCGGATCGCCAAAGTAGTTGGTGCCAAACCACCAAGTATTACGATTCCAGCGAGCTTAACAAAAATCTACGGCTGGTTCGGAACACGCATCGCTTACCTGACCGGTAAAGCGCCAGTG
>CALLVY010000428.1 GCA_938015925.1 uncultured Saprospiraceae bacterium | reverse complement strand
TTCTTCCATGACTTCAAACAAAGCCGATTGGGTTTTTGCGGGAGAACGATTGATCTCATCAATAAGAACGATATTGGAAAAAATTGGTCCTTTACTGAACGAGAAGTCAGAAGTTTTTAGATTAAAAACGGTTGTTCCAACAACATCCGTAGGCATCAGGTCCGGGGTAAATTGAATCCGGGCAAAATCTACACTCATCGCTTGAGCAAGGAGTTTGGCCATCAATGTTTTGGCAATCCCAGGTACTCCTTCCAGTAAAACATGGCCGCTGGTAAACAGCGCTGCCATCAACAAATCCATTGCTCCTTTTTGGCCAATGATTACCTTTTCCAGTTCGCCTTTTACCTTATTGACAACTTGGTCAAGCGGACTAAGGTCGAGGCGGTTAACTTCCCAACTTTGCACGGGAGGTGTTTCGGGCAAAATTGGTTGTTCGGGCAAATTTACTTCCGGTTGGTTTTCGTTATTTTCCGGTACTTCGTTGATATCTTCAATATTCATTGAGTATTTTTTTTCTTAAGTAAAACGGCAATTCAGTTTTGCGTATTCGCTTATGCTAATTTTCTTATTTACAATTTTTATAAAACAAGTCTAATACTTGATGGAAGTCTACCATGGTTTTTTCTGACACAAAATCAGATCCACTGATATTTTTATTCATTAAGATAATCTTTTCGATCACCTCTTTAGGTATTTCAGAACGCGCTACCAATTTGGGTATAAAATCTGTTTCGGCAGGACTGACATTAAAGCTATACCGTTCTCTAATATAATTTCGAAACAAGCGCATTTTTTGTAAAGACAATTTTCGATGATCGTTTTGTAAAAAGTACAATCGTCCAACGGTGGAAATAAATTCCAGCGAAGTATTCGAATTTTCTTCCAAAACAGGAATCACTCTTTGTTTGCGTTTGGAGCTAAACAATAGATAAAGTAAGCCGAGTACCAAACTTAGATACCAGGCCCATCTTAGACTGGGCTGTGCCAGCAAATATTTTAGGGGACTTTCTGAGGCGCGGCGTTCGCCACTTCCTTCCATTTGATTTCTTCTGCGACCAACTTCTTCTTCTGTTCTACTATAGCGATCCCAATAAACGGGACCTTCTTCTAGATGGGAAAAAACTTTAGCCGTATAAGCCAATCCTAGTTTATCCAATAATTGAAGATTCGTAAAAGCTAAAGGATTGGTATGTAGGTAAAAAACACCATCGCCGTATTCTTTTTTTGCAAAGTTGATATAACGTTCATTAATTCCTCCCAACTCAACCAAACTATATTCTTCATCACAAAAGAACATACTGTCTATATAATGCCAAGCATAAGCTTCGGTTTCTCCGTATTCCAAATATTTGTATTCATAGCCCAGGCTATCTGCCAAATCCTCATGAAACACATTCAGCGAAACCAAGGTATCCTCCACCGAATAATAATCATCCCAATAAATTTCTCCATAGCATTCCTCATAAATATAATCGCCCATCAAATCGTAGGGAATCGTTTTACTGGAAATAAAAGCATTGCCTCCCTTGAAGACAAATTTCTCCAGGCTTTCCAAGCTCAAAGAATCCAGATAAAGTGCTTCTCCGATAAATACATAATTCCCGGAGGTGATGCTATCGCCAAAAGATTCTCCTACGGATTTATCCAGGTTTTGGACCTCTTGGTCAGGAAAATAATCCTGTAAGAGTTGATGAATGATAAAGGTGCCGTAAGGCGCTTTGCTTTCTTCTGTATAGGTTTCTGACCAGCTATAGCGGCGTCCATTCTTTTGCATAAAAATGAAAAAAATCAGTAGTAGCAGAGCCACTACACCAAAAATCACAAATGGCCTTTTGTCATCCATTTTGTTTCGCTATTGCTTCTTGTTTGCCTTGCTCGTGAACGGTATTAATTAGTGTTTCGTAGCGAGGCTTTAATGCTAAAAAATCAAATTCTGTGAGTTGGCGATTGCCATACCAACTGCGTTCGAAAATAGTCGTTAGTATTTTAAATTCCGGGAGATAAGCTTGTGTCTTGAGTTCTCCGATGTAAGCTCTATTCGTTTTATCGCGTTTCCAGCGAATCATTTTACCCAGTGATAATTCTTTGATGATGGCCAGATAATAGAGTCGGATCGCCAGGTTATAGTTTTTTTGAGTAACTGCTTTTTTGATAAATTGCTCTAAGTCAGATTCATGGATATTGTCTTCAATATTGGCCAGATTGATTTCCAAGTCTGTGGGATCAATGCGACGGCTCCGCGGCTTACCCAAACCTTCCGGCCCCAAAAAGCGAGCAATAATCAGCGCTACAATAAACAATCCCGCAGCAATGAT
Organism: uncultured Saprospiraceae bacterium; assembly: GCA_938015925.1. GTDB lineage: Bacteria > Bacteroidota > Bacteroidia > Chitinophagales > Saprospiraceae > CALLVY01. The sequence goes on along the minus strand of CALLVY010000428.1, from coordinate 3,571 downwards.
CAAAAATTTAAAAACCATGGCCCAAAAGGCCGATCCATTTTGATTGGTTTCGAAAATTCTTTCTTCTCGGCTTTTTTGTTCTCCATCGGTAAAAAAGTTTTCATCTTCGATTCGCTCTCCCCTTACCGATTTGCTATAATCAATTCCTTCAATGACTTCTCCCCAATGCGCTTCAGAAAAAGGGCGCTCTTGTTGTGGACTTCCATAATAATCTTCTCGTGGAAATACGGTAAAATCTTGGGCATAGGTCTCTCCTCCGATCCCTAGTAAGAGGATCATTAAAAAGAAAAGTTGCAAAATTTTATTCCACTTCAATACACTTTAATTTAAGTTAATATTCTCCTCCTTCCTTGGCCATTCCCTGAATCCGAATACCGCTGCCGATGTGTTGTATTCGATTCAACAAACCTGGCGCTTCGTGAATTTCTACCAAAGTATAATACAGTAAGATCATTCCTTTTAGATACATGGCCGAAATCAGGGAGATCATAAATACTCCGGTAAAAGTAGCCATAATCGTTTGAATGCGAGTCAGGGTTTCTTGATCGAAAGCAATATTCCAAGTGATGACTTCAAAGTACAACCACAATAAAGAAGAATTTAGGATAGAAAAGAAAACAAGAGAAAGCGCACCTAGTAAAAGCGACAGCCCCAAACCCCGACCATATTGGCCTTGCAAGAGAAAGATACACCGACTAAAAGCATCTAGCAAATTTTTTCCTTCTGCAAAAGCCACATACATCCACAAGAGCAGGAAGGGAGCAAAAAACAAAAAGATATAAGCCGCCGAAGAACTGAAGTAAGTAAAAACCAAAACCATCACTAAATTTATAAATCCAATTTTCAAAACTTTGGATAAAAGAGAGCTTTCCGCAATTTCTCCCTGGTTATTTTTTACAATACCTTTGGACACCACTTGTAGCGTCACCAGATTGACCAAGGTGTAGACCAATAGATTTGCTCCGATGAGTTGGAGATAATCGATATTAAAAAGTTGATTGATGATATCGAAAGACAACAAGGAATCCAGACCACCGGTAAAAACAAATGGTTCTTCCCCTCCTATCGGAACAAAAGGAAAAATCGCCAGGCAATACAATGCTGCGGCCCCCATAGCGGTCAGTGCGATGCTCTGAAAATGTTCTCGATAGAGTACAAATACATCTGAAAAAATCTCACTTACATTTTTGATATTCTCTGTTTTTATAAATCGCTCTCGATCTGGCGGCAGCTGATTTCCTTTTATCTTTTGCTTAAAGCCCTGACGTGCTTTATAGACTGGATAGTAAACAAAATATCCTAAGATAAAAGCCAGACAAATCAAGATAAAAACCAACCGAACACTATCGGGAGTCTCCGTATACCGAGTAAAATATCCCTCGATAAAACCAGCAATAATAAATATCGGAACAATCCCAACCATGATTTTCAAACCTCGGCGCGCCGAAATCTGAAAAGATTGCAATCGACTCAAGGTTCCAGGAAAAACAAGTCCTAAACCCATCGTAATCCCTGCGGCACCAGCAATTACAATAGCGGATATCTCTAAAGTTCCATGCATCCAAATGGTGAGGGCACTTTCTTGCAACAGACCATGATCATAGAAGAAGTATTGAAAAGCACCGACCATAATGCCATTGCTAATCAAAATTGCAATGGAGCCGATGACAAAAAATACACCGAGAAGAAAAGTAAGAAAAGCGACTTTTATATTGTTGATGGTAATTCCGAGCGCTGAACTAAATTGTCCTCCTTCTTTATAAACTTTCATTGGATCGCCCGATTCGATATTTTCAATCGTCATATCCACATAGCCATCTCCGAGCATTACCCGCGGAAATTCGGGATCCATAGCGCTAGACAAAGCACCAATCGCCAAAGCGATCAAAAAGACAAAGAAGGAAATCCGAAAAGCGATTCTCGATTCATACACCAACTGCGGGAGTTCATCCGTCCAAAAAAAAGACAAACGACTCAGTCGGCTTTTTTTGTTTTTATAAATACTATAGAAAATCTGTTGCGCAAGATTATTGAGGTATACCCTTACCGAGCGATTGGGGTAAAAGGTTCGAGAATAGGATAAGTCGTCTGTGATTTGAACGAAGAGGTCGATTAATTTATCAGGATCCTTATCATTACTTTCAACAATCGACTCAAACTCTTTCCATTTGTCTTTGTTCTGCTTTATAAAACTCGTTTCACGCATGGTTTGGGAGTTCAGAAGAGGATGTCCCGGTTTTCCGGGAGGAAAAGTTCCATTTTATTATTTTTTTCCTATAAAAACAACCAAAAGGAATTCATTAACAATCATTAACAATAGAAGTTACTTTAAAATGGGTAGATGACCTATTTGCAAACCATTGAGCTCAAGCTTTCGGTCCACTTTAACTTAATGCAGGATCGTACATTACGATACAGGATCACTTGGTCATTTTAGCTATTTTTTCCCCTCTTGCTAATTGTTACGAAAAAAAATGCCCCCGTCTCGGACTTGCCGAAGGAAGCTTCATCTTGAAAATCAAGCGCTCCCAACTAAATTCAAGTCCCATTTTACAACAACTTCATGGATTTAGTGCTTACCTTTGTAGCCTCTTCGGTTTTTTTACGATATAAAGACAAAAGTACGTCATTTGTTTACAAATTATGACCTTCACTCTTGTTAGAAGAAACATTAAGATATGAAGACCATTGAAATAAAGACAACTCAGAATGTAACCATTGAATACGAGCTAGCGACCCTATGGGAGCGTTTTCTCGCTTTTCTGATTGATGCATTATGCGTTACAGTGGTTTACATCCTCCTCTCTGCTTTGGTTCTGAATAACCTTTTTGGAGATATGGAAGATGTGAATTGGGTTCTTTCTGTGGTTGTAGCTTTGCCAATGATCTTATTTATTTTTTATCAATTGCTTTCCGAAGTACTGGCCGACGGGCAATCTTGGGGTAAAAAAGCGATTGGGATAAAAGTTGTTCGACTAGACGGGCAAGAACCGGGTTTGAGTGATTATCTATTGCGGGCTGTTTTTCATTTTGTAGATACCTTTTTGTCCGTGACGGCATTGGCAGCTCTTTTTATCAGTTCTTCTGCCCAACGACAACGATTAGGAGATATGACCGCCAATACTTCGGTGGTTCGAATAAAATTCAGTTTACGGTTTCGCCTGGAGGATATTTTAAAAATCAATAGCCTACAGGATTATGAACCAGAATACCCGGAGGTTCGTCGCCTGAGTGAACAAGATATGCTGCTGATTAAAAACATTATTTCCCGTTACCGGAAACATCAAAATAAAGCACATAAACAAGTAGTGGAAGAATTGGTGGCAAGGATTCGACAGCAATTAGACATTGCAGAAATACCTCGGGATAAGATCGCTTTTTTAAAAACCTTGATTCGAGATTACATTGTGCTCACGCGTTAAAGAGATTTTATATATTAGACTTTATTCGAAATGATATTGTATGGCTAAAAAATTGTCTTTTTTCCGCACTCTGCTTGCTGCCCTTCCGTGGTCACGGTTTAGCTCGTTCCTCGTGAACCTCCTATGTCGGTTTCTTCACTTTGAGTATT
>CALLVY010000427.1 GCA_938015925.1 uncultured Saprospiraceae bacterium | reverse complement strand
ACAAGTCATTATTTCTATAAAAAATGGATATGAAAATCGGAATCATTTTAACTTTAAGCGTAATCGTCTTAGGCTTTGTCGCTTGTAAAGGTGGAAAAAAAGCCACCACCACTCCTGTAGAAGATCTAAAAAAAGAAACTTCACTAGGCTTAGATATGTCGGCAGGTACGGGGGAATTAGTTGCGGTCATGAAGAAATCTGCTTGTTTTGGAAAATGTCCAGTCTATACGCTAAACATCATGGACAATGGAAGAGTCGAATACCATGGGATCATCCATACCGAGAAAACTGGCGCTTGGAGCCAGATGCTTCCGGTAGATAGTTTTAATCAAATCGTACGGGCTATTCAGGAAACTGATCTTTGGCAATACGATGATGTTTATAAAAGTGATGCTTCTGATTTTCCAGTCACAACGATTACTTATTACCAAGGAGATAGTAGCAAGACGGTCAAAGGAGATTATATCAGACCAGAGGGCGTTCGTCAATTAGAAGACAAGCTCAAATTAATTGCCAATTCTGAAGGATGGAGACAAGAAGAAATGGCCGTTCCTTACGGAAGTATTCCTGGAGAGATTATCGTGGAACTGGTTCCTGAAGCCAATGAAAAAAGCCTTGAAACGCAGTTTGCAGATCAGGGACTTAAGGTAAAAAACAGAATCGCTCCCAACTTAAATATTTGGCTCTACACTTTTGAGGAAGAAAAAATAAGTGCCGGAAGAATGGGGGTATTATTGAAAGAATACCGAGGAGTAAAAGCAGTGGATTTTAATAAAGGTTTGGATTCCAGAAGATAGAAAAATACGGAAGGATTTCATACATCAGCGACCACCTAAACTCGGAGCTTGCAAGGTGCCCTTTTGATAAGGTACTTTGATAAACTCCAGCGTACCAGGTCTTACGCCCAAGGTGAAGTGAAAGCTTCCGCGATCCGGTTGCCAGGACAAGCCCATTTTCCAGCAATGTAAATTTCGGCTGACCGTCAAGGAAGGATACAAAAATCCTTTTCTCTTAAAATCATAACCGACCTGATCTATGGTCAAGGACCAATTGGTCGTCATTTGAATATTTCCAATACTCAATTTGAGCACATGATCTCTAACCGTAAGCGTATCCTGATTATCGATTACCGACCAATTGAAACTCAAACTATGCGTTAATCTTAAAGCATCCAAAATATCAGAAACACCATCCACCTTAGGTCCTTCTCCTTGCTTTTGATCACTTTTATTTTTTTCTGGCCGGTCTGTTTTTTTACCCCCTCCAAAAAGATTATTCTGCAAATTTTTCAAAGTCATTCCTGTATTTATCCGAAGGTTGGCATTGACAAATCTTAAAGGTCGACGGTTTTTATCCCATTGAAATACATTCACCTTTACATTATCTTCCAAGGCATAAAAACTATATCGAGCATCTCCATTCACCGTCGTCAGGCCTTTAAACAATTTGGTCCGGGCACTTATACTTAGGTCTTCAAAATTCAAGGTATCCAAAGCATAATTATAGGAACTATTCAAACTCAGGGTTTGTAATAACTGCACCACTTTAGAGGTAGAATCCTTTTTGGAAAAGAGCTTAGCTTCGACGGTATTCCCTATAGAAAAACCCAGACGCATCGACCTTCCCTGAGTACTGGGCTTATCAAAGAATCCATTTTGAAAACGGGTATAAGTATTGACCCGATTAAATTCAGAGCGCACATCCGTGTCTACCGTATCAAGTAATCTGGTATAATCTGGCATGTACCCAAAGCTCATCGAAGGAGACATGGTATGTCGGAGGCCACGGAGTTTTCCTTTTTTAAAATCCATTTGGCCAAATATCTTAGTCGAGAGATTGACCGAGAGGTTTTTGAGATTATGAAAAGCACCAAAACCGCTCAGGGTATCGGTGATTACGGTTCCATATACAAGCGTGTCGAGATCAATTTTAAGATCCAAACTATCTGCCGATAAATAAGTGGTATCCAATTCGGTAAGGACTGTTGGATCAAAAGTTTTGTTGATCGATTGGAGGTACCAATTTTCGCTATAGCTGACTTGTGGAGTTAGGTTGAAATACTTGAAAAGTTTAAAATTGGTTTTCAAAGTAGCGACCTGCTGTATACCCGTATTGGCACTTTCTAAAGTTTGGCGGGTAAACATGGTAGAGTCCGTGGTAGAAAAAGTATTCCGAGCTTCGGCCGTATAATTGAAAGTAATTTTTTCATACCATTGTTGTTTTCCACCAGTAGAAACTTTTCTTTTAAAAGGATACAAGTCACTTGTGGTAAATCGCATATTAGGCAGATTGAAAGTAACCTTATTGGTGGTCGTATTTTGGGAATGTCGGAAGGAGGCTGAAAAATTGAAAGGACGGTTGGCAAACCTTCTGGTATAAGAAAGATTCGAACTCAATGAATTTTGCTGTTGCCCTCTTGAACTGACATCGAAAGTTCTTTGGAAGCCATTGGTTTGAATATTGATGGAGCCTGAAAATTTATTATAGGGATGTGCCTTGGCGTCCTGGTTGTGTGACCAATTGAGTCGAATGGCTTTTTGACTATTGACTTCTGCCTTGTTGTTTTCTACTTTTCGGTCTGCATATTCCAGCAAAATACTTCCATTGTATTTGTACAAAGTTTTGTACCTCGAGTTGGCTCGAACCACCCAGGTGCCTCTGGTATAAATATCTCCCGTCAATTCCAGATCTACTCGATCTCGCAATGGAAAATACCAGCCTATTTTTTCCAAACCATAACCTAGCAAAGGATCTGATTTGTAATCTTTAGGAAAGATCAATCCCGTACTTTCCTTCTTCGTAATGGGATAAAAACCAAAAGGTAGCCAGATCGGTGTGGGTACGCCTCCAATCTCTAGATTAGAAGGCCCGACCACCACCATTTTATTGGGAATTACTTTTTGCTTATTACTTCTGATTCCAAAGTGCGGTTCGGGATGATTACAGGTGGTAAAAATCGCATCTTCACTGTAGACGACATCTGAGCTAGTGGTATCACTTGGGTTGCCTCCAATAAATTTGGCCTTCGCCCCAAGCACATACAAATCATCTCCTTGTTTGGTATTCACATTATAGATGATGCCTTTGCGGGTCTTAAAATTATAAAGCATCTTTTTCGCCTGGAAACCTTGGGTCTTGTCTTTGAAATCGGGATTACCAGCCATCCGGCCCGTACTATCCGGTCGGCCTTCGGCCGTCACAATATTCGAAGCCCAATCAAATTCTATATAAGCCGCATCTATCGTCAGATCCTGATAAGCCACCTGGGCAGTACCATAGAGATAAACTTTTCGATTTTTGATGTCATAAATCATCGAATCCAGAGCCGTATAATCTACCTTGGCATCCAGTGAATCTCCTGACAATCTTACTTTTGACAAGCGAGAAGCCCTTCTCGAACGAACTTGACGGATCGAATCCATAACCAGATTTAGAGAATCCAATCCAAAGCTATCGGCCATTAAGAAACTATCTTTTCCCAAAGGCAAACTATCGAGACTTAGCAATAAAGAGTCGATTGGCAATACGATAGTGTCCGTGGCTACACTGTCCGGAACGGTTTGTGCATCCAAAGTCCCTAAAATCGCTAGGGTAAAAAGAAAAAAGGAAAGTATTCTTAATTTCAAAAAATCGGTTATTTTTTTATTTTTCTCAGTAATGTTTAAGGAAACTGTTTTTTAGAAATCCTTGTGGTATAATGCCTTCTTATTAAAACAGGAGGCAAATTTCAACAAATTCACAAGCATTTTCTATCTTTATCGCAGCAAACACACCAATTAGATATAGAAATAGATTCGTATCTACTGTTCAAGGTTGGCTGTTTGCCAAAAAATAGTAAGACGGGAAGGTCATTTTTCCAGACTTACACTAAAGAGCAGGTAAAATTTTATACAGGCTCTAAGAAACACTATAAAAATTCTTTAAGGCATACGAAGCATTTAGAGAATTAATTTTGATTACCAAAATCTCCCCCTTTTACTATGAGAGCCTTTACGCTTACTCTTACGATGGTTTTCTGTTTTTTGTCGTCATCATTCGCCCACTTTAACAGTTTTTCGCCCTGTAAAGAACTGCATTCCGCAGAAATCTTCCCTAATGAAGCTTTTTCAAGCTTATTTCAACTGTTGGACAAAGATAAACCAAATCCTGACACAGAAGCTCCTGATAAGGAGGAGAATTACCAGATTCGTACCGTCGTAATCGACCCTGGTCATGGCGGACATGATGCAGGATGTAGTGGTGCGCATAGTCATGAAAAAGAAATTGTGCTCAATATTGCCATTCGCCTGGGCAATTCCATTCAGGCAAATTATCCACACATCAAAGTTATTTATACGCGAGATCGGGATGTTTTTATTCCGCTTCACCAACGCGCCCGGATTGCCAATGACCATAAAGCAGATTTATTTATCTCTATTCATTGCAATAGCATCGCCAATGCTGATTATGTAAGGGGTTCGGAAACCTATGTTTTGGGTTTGCATCGAGCTGCCGATAATCTGGAAGTTGCCAAAAGAGAGAATTCTTCGATTTTATTGGAGAAAGACTATCAAAATAATTATTACGGCTACGATCCCAATTCAACGGAGAATCACATCATGATGTCGCTTTTCCAAAATGCTTTTCTGGAGCAGAGTATCAGTTTTGCTGAAAAGGTAGAATACCAAATCAAGCATGGGGCTATCGGGAAAAGCCGTGGGGTCAAACAAGCTGGTTTTTTGGTTTTGCGAGAAACCGCGATGCCGAGTGTCTTGATCGAAAGTGGTTATTTGAGCAATGCCTCAGATGACAATTACTTGACAGGAGAACATGGTCAGATTCAAATGGCTAGTGCTATTTTTCGAGCTTTTAAAAGTTATAAAAATGAGATTGAATCTGGATCTGTCCAACAAAGTACTCCATCAGTGCACCAGGAAATCGTACAAGCCAGGAGTCGACAATATCAAGCTACTGCTTCCGTAAATCCTCCGACTACTAGCCGTAAAAGTCCTGGCAGCGGATCCAGCTTAATGATTCCAAGTGCGAACACTTTCAACGACCATAGTCCTGCACTTCCTGCGGAATTGCCCATCGTTTATAAAATCCAGATTGCTTCCGGTACAGATCTTATTGATACCGACCAAAGTCCTTGGAATAAATTGTCTCAATCTGTAGAAATTCGCCAGGAGGGCCATATCTACAAATACCTTAGTGCCTCTTTTCCAGACATCAAGAAAGCCATTGTTTATCGCAATCAATTGCAGCAGATGGGTTTTAAAGATGCCTTTGTTGTAGCGTTTCGAGGAGCAGAACGCTTGAAATAATAGGCTATTTCGTCTTTGTGTTTTAAAAGCATGGATTTCCAATATCCTCTACTACCCTATTCTTTAGCCTATTTTTTGTAAGATTTCTGTGAACAACAGATGATATTTTTCTATTATACCAATGTTCCTTTCACTTGGTAATCAAGCAATTAAGTACAAAAAGTGCTAATCACTTGATATTCAATGGAAAAAAGAAGCTTAATATGATTGTTCCTTCAGAAATTTTGCTCAATTTTGGGGCGAAATTCAATAAGAAAATCCTCTTTTGAGTTTCAAAGCGTAGGCAATGATTCGGGGCCAAAATAAACAGGTCCTTTTTCAATCCTCCTTCAAGTAAAGTCTTATCAAAAAATCGAACTAACATGAGCAATGAATCGAAGATAGGTTTAATGGCGGTAATCGTAATCTCTTTGGCTATTTGGGGATATAAATTCCTGCAAGGCAAAAACATTTTGAGTACCTCTACTTCTCTTTATGTAGAATACGATGATGTTACGGAGCTTCCTAAATCTGCACCGGTTTTAAAAAATGGTTTTCAGGTAGGTGTCGTTTCTGACATTTATCTCAAAGCAGATGATCCGGAAAAAGTAGTAGTCGCCTTGGATATTGATCGAAGCGTATTGGTTCCTAAAGATGCTCGAGCGGTATTGCTGAGCTTAGGAGTGATGGGTGGCCGTGGTATTGAACTCGAATTTAGCCAACCTTGCTCTGGTGCCAATTGTGCGGTCAATGGTGATATTTTAGCAGGCCAGACCAAAGGACTTCTGGGTTCTATGGTCGACCCGACAGAGGTACCTGCTTATATGGATCAATTGGACATCGGCTTGAAACAGATCATGACTTCGATGAAAGAAGAAATGTCTAAACCCGGAAGTGCCGATTCTGGCATTGGCAAGATGGCCAAAGATTTAGAAGTGACGATGGGCAATCTAAAATTAATGACCGCCCAGATGAATACCCTATTGGCAGCCAATACCAAAAGCCTTACGGGCACCATGAAAAACATGGAAACCATCACGGGCAACCTCGCTGAGAATAAAGACAAGATCAACAACCTGATGGGCAATGCTTCTACCTTCAGTAACCAACTTACCGAAGCAGACATCAAAAGCACCATCAGCAAAGCTAATGGCACCCTCGATGAGACCAAAGCCATGATGGCCAAATTGCAAAACACTTTAGCAGGTTTGGACAAAACCTTTTCTGAAGCCAATGCGATGCTTGGCAGAATCAATGCAGGAGAAGGAACCCTTGGCCTATTGGCAAAAGATGAAGCGCTTTATACCAATTTAAAAAGTGCGACTCGCGAAATGGAATTGCTGATGCAGGATTTGCGTTTGCACCCAAAACGTTATACTCGGATTTTGTCAAAGAAAGAAAAGCCTTATGAAAAACCAGTGAATGATCCAGCGAAGAGCGGGAATTAATGTTCCAGGTATTTTGGTTTTCAAAAAAGAACCCGTAGCGCAAATGGCACTACGGGTTTTTCTTTTTTGCTGTTCTTTTACAAAAATCAAAAAAGCACTGCTGTAAAAAACCTGGTCTTAATTTTTCACCAAACGTCTTGATTCCAAGAATTCTCCAGCAGTCGAATAGAGACTAATAAAATACAATCCTGATGGTAAATCAGCGATTGTGATACTATTGGTCGCATTAGATGTTTGTAACAAACGACTATTGAACAATTTTCCATCTAAGCCCAATACTCTTACTTCGACTTCCTCATGTCCAGCGACAATTTGCTGCGCAATATTGAGGTACACTTCTTCTCCTTTAACTGGATTTGGATAAAGGCTACTTTCTCCTGCCAGGCCAAGTTCTTTTAAAACTTCTGCATAGCGAGCTTTTCCTTTCTCATTCTGATTTTTCCCATCGGTGTTTTTTCCTTCTACCCCGGAATAGATTTCACATAGATAATCATCGGTCAGACAATTGCCATTATTATCTACAAAAATGCAATCCGAATAATTTCCATAATTTCCGGTCGACTCGCAAATACCGACCACTCGATAACCCCAGAAATTACATTTTCCAGAAAAGTCCGGCGTATAATAATAGTAGCCATCTTCACTGATTTGAGAAACGGTCACGATATTATAATCTCCATTTCCATTTAGGCAAAACATTTCTACTTCATAATAAGCACTTCCACAAAGTTCTGGCCATCGGATTTGAGGGATTTCGCTAGAATAATCACATTCTACCATTGGAGCAGATAGGTTACAGCAATCTGGATCATAAGTAATGACGGTATCACAACCATTAAAACTCCATACCCTTACATCAACCGTACCGCAATCTGGTGTGTAAACAAAATTGGGATTCACTCCATTCGTACTCCCATTTCCCCAATCGATAAAATAATCGGTAACTGGTTGTCCAAGATCATCTACAACAAATAAATAACCCGCTCCATAATCACAGTAACTTCCTTCGCCGTAACATTCATTATAATCCTCACTATTGGGTAATTCATCACAACTCATCAAAGAGAAATTAGGACAATCTCCCAAGCAAGTAGCAACTCCGGAAATCGTCGTATCACAGACCTCTCCAAATCCATTGGTATATTGTACCTGTACGGAATAAACTGCCGGACCTTCATAATATGTCAAAAATGGATTATTGCCATTAGGAAATTCATTGCCGTATATATTCCAGGTGATATCAATTGCATCATCGTCCACCTGATTGCCATTGCTGTCAAATAAGCGAAGTCGAACTACTGGTTTTCCACAACTACAGGTAGTACAACTTTGTTGGACATAAAAGCCATCACAGTCGAATGGTCGTTCACAACCTACTTCCACCTGGGCAAAGCCACAAGCTTCTCCATTTACAAAACCATAAACCGTGTAAGTCGTTCCTGTTGAATTACAAATCGTCGGGTTGGCACTAGTCGGATCATCTACACCATCAGAAGGTACCCAAAGGTAAGTTTCTGCACCTTCTACAGTTGCTTGTACACAACCTTCTCTACATTCTCCTAAGTCTACTTTTGCAGTAATCTCACAAGGTGCACAGGCTTCTGCGGACAATACGGTTACGGTAATTTCATCTTCTTTGATACAGTCGGGTTCGCTGGAAAAAGAATACTTAAAGACATAGGTCTGTCCAAATTCTAAACCAGTCAAAACCGGATCTTCTACATCCGGACTGGTAATAACGACTCCTGTTTGTCCAGATAATAATTCCCAGGAGACCGGAATGTCTACCGGATGTCCATCGGAATCTAATGGTGTATTTCCATTAAGCTGAGTAATGAGCAAGCAGGTTTCGATGTCTGACCCAGCATCGATGGTGGGTACATTGGTGACGAATACATGGAGGGTCGTTTCATCCGTACAAGTGATAAACACACCTGTAACTGGATCTATCCCTGTTCTTGAAACAGTAATTAAAAAGGAATAAGGACCTTCTACCGATAAATCCAGATAGGTATTATTGTTTATTGTAAATGCCGGTTCTCCAGTAGGTAAATTGGGGTTTGGAGATTCGATAACCTGCGCTTTTCTAGTTCCATTTGTGGCATTCGTTTGAATGTAAGAATTGATTCTAAAAAAAGGATCTCCGCCACAGAGTAGATTTATATTCTCAGCCGTGACACTCACCTCCGGTTGTAAAAAAAACGTCCAGTTCTTTATGTCCACACAACCATCACTATTTACTCCTCTTACCGTAATCGTCACGGTTAAACCATTCGGTAAATCTACATTAGAAATGTCATCAAAAGTAATCGTTGCTGCATTCGTGGCATTACTTGGAATGTTGATCCAATCATTGCCAATGGTAGAAGAAGCACTCCAGGTATAAGTTACATCTGCAAAGAAAGGGGCTTCAAAATAATAGCTGTCAATATCCCAATTATCCTGACAGATAGCAAAGATTGGACTGGGGCCTAAATCAAAATTAGTAGAACCTCCAATAAATTCGGTTCTACAAACTTCATCCGTATCACAATCTCCATTTTTTATGGTATAGCAAAAAGTGTAATTTCCATCAGTAGGAACTTCAACGGTCGTAAAATAACTACTCGTATTAAATATATTTGCTCCCTGCCCTACTGGCTGCGTCCAGCAAGCTGTTCCATTACAGCGATTTCGGGTTCCTTGTAAGGTAACTCTTCTGCTACAGGAAGAAGCGAAATTATTAATGGTAAGATTGGAGTAATCTTGAGTAAAACTAATCTTAGTACTCGTCAC